>NZ_QOBB01000077.1:0-29107 GCF_024704855.1 Burkholderia sp. HAN2018
GTGCGGGCGCGCGCGGCGGCCCGCGACGCCGGCATCGCCGCGCTGACGGCCGAAATCGACACCGCGGCACGCGTGCTCGACACACCGGCCGCGCGCCTCATCGCGCGCGGCACGTCGCGGCTCGTGCAGCTCGACGAAGTCGAGACGCTGTTCGCGTCGAACGCACTCGTCGTCGATGCGTGCCGCCACACGGTACGCGACGCGCGCACGACCGTGTCGCTCGCGCGACGGCCCGTGCTGTTCGTGCTCGCCCGCGCGCTCGGCGAGGCATGGCCGGCCGACGTGTCGCGAAACGCGCTCGTCGCGGCCGCGTTCCGCGCGAAACACGCGGACGAATCGCATCGCGCGCGCCTGCGCGTCGAGATCGGCCGGCTGCGCGCGGTGCTGCGGCCGCTCGCAAACATCGTCGCAACGCCGCGCGGCTTTGCGCTCGAACCGCTCGGCGTACGCGAGACCGTCGTCCTCGCGCGCCCGGTCGACGATCGCCACGCAGCCGTACTCGCGCTCCTCGCCGATGGCGAAGCATGGTCGAGCTCCGCGCTGGCGCTGGCCCTCGGCGCGAGCCAGCGCACCGTGCAGCGCGCGCTCGACGTGCTCGCCGAAGCCGACAAGGTCCAGGCGCTCGGCCGCGGCCGCGCGCGCCGCTGGTTGACGCCGCCGCTGCCCGGTTTCGCGACGACCTTGTTACTCCCTGCCCCGCTGCCGGGAGATTAGGATGACCTCACCGAACGACGAGGTGACGAACATGAAACGCTCCAGTGCAGAGATCCTTCGCGAATACGGCCCGTTTCCCGGCGTCGACGGCGTACACGGCGTCACGTTCGACGGGAAGTACGTGTGGTACGCGTCCGGCGACAAGCTGAATGCGCTCGACCCGGAGCGCGGCACGACCGTCCGCTCGATCGACATCGCCGCGCATGCGGGCACGGCGTTCGACGGCCGCCACCTGTACCAGATCGTCGAGGACCGCATCGAGAAGATCGACCCCGAATCGGGCCGCGTGCTCGCGACGATTCCCGCTCCCGGCGGCGGCGGCGATTCGGGGCTGGCATGGGCCGAAGGCGCGCTGTGGGTCGGCCAGTACCGCGATCGCAAGATTCATCAGGTGGATCCGCAGTCGGGCGCCGTGCTGCGCACGATCGAGTCGAACCGCTTCGTCACCGGCGTGACGTGGGTCGACGGAGAGCTGTGGCACGGCACCTGGGAAGCCGATCAGGCCGACTTGCGGCACATCGATCCGCGCACGGGCCGGGTGCTCGAGCAGATCGACATGCCGGCCGGCGTCGGCGTGTCGGGGCTCGAATCCGACGGCCACGACCGCTTCTACTGCGGCGGCGGCAACAGCGGCACGTTGCGCGCCGTGCGGCGGCCCGCGCGGGTGCGGGCACCGGGCGACGGTGCGGCGACGCCCGATCCGGCTGACGACTGATCCGCCGCCTGCCGCGATCGCTGCTGCGCGCGGCGCGCCCACCCACCGGCCTGCACCGAGTGCAGGAATGAACAAGACGACGCCGCGACGGCGTCGCTAAGATGCGCGCTCATCAGTCATGTGTTCGGAGCAGTCGATGCAGCGCGGTGTGGTCTATGGTGTCCTGGCAGGTGCCCTGTGGGGCATGGTGTTTCTCGTTCCGCGGCTGCTGACCGACTTCTCGCCGCTGCTGCTGAGCGCCGGCCGCTATGCGATGTACGGTCTCGTGTCGCTCGCGGCCGCGCTGCCGGCCGCCCGCTCGCTGCTCGCGCGGCTGACCCGCGAGGATCTCGTCGCGCTGGTCAGGCTCGCCGTCATCGGCAACGTCGCGTACTACATGCTGCTGTCCGGTGCGGTGCACCTGATCGGCATCGCACCCAGCTCCCTGATCGTCGGCGTGCTGCCCGTCACGGTGACGCTCGCAGGCCTCGGCGACCAGGGCGCCGTGCCGTTGCGCCGGCTCGCCGCCCCGCTGGCGCTGGTGATCGCGGGCATCGTCTGCATCAACGTCGACCTGTTCACGTCCGAGGCCGCACATGCGACGACGCTCGGCCAGAAACTCGCCGGCATCGCCTGCGCGGCGGGCGCGCTCGCGAGCTGGACCTGGTATGCGGTCGCGAACGCACGTTATCTGCAGCGCCATCATCGTTTCGGCGGCAACGAGTGGTCGGTCTTGTGGGGTGTCGTGACGGGCCTGATCGGCGGGCTCGTCTGGATCGCGATCCTCGCGCTGCCGGCCGGCACGCTGCAGGAAGCGGTGCCCGCGTCGCGCTGGCAGTTGTTCTGGCTGCTGAACCTCGTGCTCGCGATCGGTGCGTCGTGGCTCGGCAACGGGCTGTGGAATGCGGCGTCGAAGCGGCTGCCCCTCACGCTGTCGGGCCAGCTGATCGTGTTCGAAACCGTATTCGCGATGCTTTACGCGTTCGTGTACGACCAGCGGATGCCGCATGCGCTCGAGATCGCCGCGCTGGTGCTGCTGCTCGCCGGCGTCTATGGATCGGTGCGCCGGCATGGCGACACGCCCGCCGGCGGCGGGACGGCGGGAAGCACGCCGGCAAACGCACCGGCAAACGCGAATGCCGCAGCCCATTGAACGCCGCGGCGTTTGCTCAGACGAATCGAGGTGAATGACGCGGATCGCTCCGCGTCAGCGCGCGTCCTTGTGCATCCACTTGCGGCCCTCGATGGAGCCGTCGCGGCGCGACTTGTCGACGCGCCGCTGGCGCGCGAGTTTCGGATCGACGATCAACGGGCGGTAGATCTCGACGCGGTCGTGGTCGGCGAGCAGCGTGTCGAGCGGCGCAAGCTTCCCGTACACGCCCGTCTTCGCGTTCGCGAGATCGATTTCCGGGTGCAGCGCGAGCACGCCGCTCGCATCGATCGCCGAACGAACGGTCGCCCCTTCGGGGAGCGACAGCGGAATCAGCGTCTGGCGATCCGGCAGCGCGTAGCAGACTTCGATCGACAGCATCGCGTCACCCCTTCCCGTAGCGCTGGTCGGCGCGCTTCACGAACGAATCGACGAACGTGTTCGCGATGTGGCTGAACACCGGCCCGATGATCTTCTCGAGCAGGATGTTCGAGAACTCGTAGTGCAGCGCGAATTCGATCTTGCACGCATCGGCACGCAGCGCCGTGAAGCGCCACGAGCCCGTGAACTTCTTGAACGGGCCGTCCGTGAACTCCATGTCGATCCGCGTCGGGCGCTGCTGCGTGTTGCGCGTCGCGAAGTGCTGCTTGATGCCCTTGAAGTTGATGTCGATGCGCGCTTCCATCCCGCTCTCGTCCTGACGGCGAACCTCGACACCGCCGCACCAGGGCAGGAAATTGGGGTAATCGGCCACGTCGGTGACGAGGTCGAACATCTGTTCCGCCGAATGACGGATCAATACGGTTTTCTGGACATCTGCCATAAATCGCGCGGCATCGCTCAAGGTGGGAACGCAAGCCGGGCGATTCCCGCCCTGCTTTGCTAAAATCGTGATTTTAAACGAGTTGGCCCGATCCTTTCATGAGCATCATCGACAACAGGAAAGCGCACTTCGATTATCACATCGAGGAACGCTACGAGGCGGGGCTCGTGCTTGAGGGCTGGGAAGTCAAGGCGCTGCGCGCCGGGCGCGGCCAGATCAAGGAGGGCTACGTCGTGGTGAAGAACGCCGAGATCTTCCTGATCGGTACCCATATCAGCCCGCTGCCCGAAGCCTCGACGCACATCAAGCCCGACCCGGTTCGCACGCGCAAGCTGCTGCTGCACCGCGAGGAAATCAAGAAGCTGATCGGCAAGGTCGAGCAGCGCGGCTACACGCTCGTGCCGCTGAACTTCCACTACAAGGGCGGTCGCGTGAAGTGCGACATCGCGCTCGCAAAGGGCAAGAAGCTGCACGACAAGCGCGAAACCGAGAAGAAGCGCGACTGGGAACGCGAAAAGGCACGCATCATGCGCGCCGGCACCTGACGCGCGACGCACCCCGCAAACGACACGGCCCGCTCGAAGCGGGCCGTGTTGCTTTGGACTACGTGAATCGCCGATGCCGGCTGTGCGGCGGCGGCTGAGGCACGCCATACCGCCGGCGTCGGCCGAAGAAAGGTGCCGCGGGCATCATCCGCGCCGCGGCTGCGCGACGATTCGCCGCACACCGATCGTACGCGGCGTGCCCTTCGCACACCGCGTATATCCAACTCAGGCCTTCCCGCCCGAGGCCGCCCCCGCGTTCTTGACGATCGTCAGCGCCGACGAGATCGCGGTGCCGAGATCCGACAGGTTCGACGGCACGATCAGCGTGTTGCCCTGCTTCGCGAGATTCGAGAACGCCCCGACATACTGCTCGGCGACCTTCAGGTTCACCGCATCCATCCCGCCCTGCGACTGGATCGCGTTCGCGATCTTCTGGATCGCCTGCGCGTTCGCCTCGGCCACCGCCAGAATCGCAGCGGCCTCGCCCTGCGCCTGGTTGATCGCAGCCTGGCGCTCGCCTTCGGATTTCTGGATCGCCGCTTCGCGCGCGCCCGACGCGAGGTTGATCTGCTCCTGCTTGCGGCCTTCGGATGCGGCGATCAGCGCGCGCTTTTCACGCTCCGCGGTGATCTGCGCCTGCATCGCGTGCAGGATTTCCTTCGGCGGCGTCAGGTCCTTGATCTCGTAACGCAGCACCTTCACGCCCCAGTTCGCCGCCGCCTGGTCGAGCGCCGACACGATGTTGTGGTTGATGAAGTCGCGCTCCTCGAACGTCTTGTCGAGTTCGAGCTTGCCGACCACCGAACGCAAGGTCGTTTGCGCGAGCTGCGTGATCGCGAGCACGAAGTTGCTCGACCCGTAAGACGCCTTCATCGGATCGGTCACCTGGAAGTACAGCACGCCGTCGACCTGCAGCTGCGTGTTGTCGCGCGTGATACAGACCTGGCTCGGCACGTCGAGCGGGATTTCCTTCAGCACGTGCCGGTACGCGATGCGATCGACGAACGGCAGCACGATATTCAGGCCGGGCGACAGCGTCGCGTGATAGCGCCCGAAGCGCTCGAGCACCCACGCATGCTGCTGCGGCACGATCTTCACCGTCTTCGACACGATCACGATCGCAATGACGAGCAGGACAACCCAGATGATCAGCGAATCCATGAAATATTCCCTCCTTGTTGTATCGGCGGACGATCAGCCCGCGGGTTTCGCCACGACCACGAGACAATTGCCGCGCACAGCACTCACCTGATACACATGCGCATCGTCGCGCTCGCCGTTCGCGAGCTCGACGTCCCAGTCGGCGCCGCGATACTGCACGCGCGCACGGCCGTCGCGCCACGCATCGACCGTAACGGTCGAGCCGATGTCGAGATTGACGTCCGGATTCGTCGACGTGTCGCGCTTCTGCTTGCGGCCGAGCCCCGAGCGGCGCAGCGCGATCATCGCGACGATCGCGACCGCGGCCGCCGCGCCGAACTGCACGTGCGGCGCGAAACCAGCCAGTTGCAGCAAGCCGCCCGCGAGAAAGCCGAGTGCGATCATCAGCAGGTAGAACGTGCCCGTCAGCAGTTCGGCCACGACCAGCACGCCCACCGCGACCCACCAGAACAGATGCCCCGACATCATTTTGGCCTCCAGAAAAACGCCCCCGATACTCACTATATTCGCTGCCGCGAGCGGAGGCGACCGGCACGCCCGGATCGGCACGTTGCGTACCGACAAATAAAAACACCCCGGTGCGTACCGGGGTGTTTATAACACGAACCTTGCATTTTGCCTTCAACGAAAGCGCGGCGGCACCGCGCTTTCGCCGAAGCGGCATCGCCGACCGTTACTTCCGGTTGGCAAGCGCCTGCCACGTATCGATGATCGTGTCGGGGTTCAGCGAGATCGACACGATGCCTTCGTCGGTCAGCCATTGCGCGAAGTCCGGATGATCGGACGGGCCCTGGCCGCAGATACCAACGTACTTGCCCATCTTGCGGCAGGTATCGATCGCGCGCTTCAGCAGGAACTTGACGGCCGGGTCACGTTCGTCGAAGTCGACAGCCAGCAGTTCCATGCCCGAATCGCGGTCAAGGCCGAGCGTGAGCTGCGTGAGGTCGTTCGAGCCGATCGAGAAACCGTCGAAGTGCTCCAGGAACTCTTCGGCGAGGATCGCGTTGGTCGGGACTTCGCACATCATCACAAGGCGCAGGCCGTTTTCGCCGCGCTTCAGGCCGAACTTCTCGAGCAGGCCGACGACACGCTCCGCCTGCTTCACGGTACGCACGAACGGCACCATGATCTCGACGTTGGTCAGGCCCATCTCGTCGCGCACGCGCTTCAGTGCACGGCATTCCATCTCGAACGCCTGCGCGAAGTCTTCAGCGATGTAGCGCGATGCGCCGCGGAAACCCAGCATCGGGTTTTCCTCATCCGGCTCGTAACGCGAACCGCCGATCAGCTTCTTGTACTCGTTCGACTTGAAGTCGGACAGACGCACGATCACGGGCTTCGGATAGAACGCCGCAGCGATCGTCGCGACACCTTCCGTCAGCTTGTCGACGTAGAACTGACGCGGCGATGCATGACCGCGCGCGACGCTCTCGACGGCCTTCTTCAGGTCCTGGTCGATGTTCGGGTACTCGAGGATCGCCTTCGGGTGAACGCCGATGTTGTTGTTGATGATGAACTCGAGACGCGCGAGACCCACGCCGCCGTTCGGCAGTTGCGAGAAATCGAACGCGAGCTGCGGGTTGCCGACGTTCATCATGATCTTGACCGGGATTTCCGGCAGTTCGCCGCGCTGCACTTCCGTGACTTCCGTCTCGAGCAGGCCGTCGTAGATCTTGCCTTCGTCGCCTTCCGCGCACGACACGGTGACGAGCGCGCCGTCCTTCAGGACGTCGGTCGCATCGCCGCAGCCGACGACTGCCGGCACGCCGAGCTCACGCGCGATGATCGCCGCGTGGCAGGTCCGGCCGCCACGGTTCGTGACGATCGCGGCCGCACGCTTCATCACCGGCTCCCAGTTCGGGTCGGTCATGTCGGCCACCAGCACGTCGCCCGGCTGCACGCGTTCCATTTCCGACGGATCCTGGATCACGCGCACGGGGCCCGCGCCGATCTTCTGGCCGATCGCACGACCCGTCGCGAGCACCTGCGACTGGCCCTTCAGCTTGAAGCGCTGCTCGGCCTTGCCGGTTGCCTGGCTCTTCACGGTTTCCGGGCGTGCCTGCAGGATGAAGATCTTGCCGTCGCGGCCGTCCTTGCCCCACTCGATGTCCATCGGACGCTGATAGTGCTTCTCGATGATGACCGCGTACTTCGCCAGCTCGATCACGTCTTCGTCGGTGATCGAGTAGCGGTTGCGCTGTTCGTGCGGCACGTCGACCGTCTTCACGCGGCCCGGCTCGCCCGGCTGCGTGAATTCCATCTTGATCAGCTTCGAGCCGATCGAGCGGCGGATGATCGGGTACTTGTCCTGTGCGAGCGTCGTCTTGAACACGTAGAACTCGTCCGGGTTCACCGCGCCCTGCACGACGGTTTCGCCCAGGCCGTAGCTCGACGTGATGAACACGGCGTCCTTGAAGCCCGATTCGGTGTCGATCGTGAACATCACGCCAGCCGCGCCGACGTCCGAGCGGACCATGCGCTGCACACCGGCCGACAGCGCGACTTCCGCGTGCGTGAAGCCCTTGTGCACGCGGTACGAGATCGCGCGGTCGTTGTACAGCGACGCGAACACGTGCTTCATGCGGTCGAGCACGTCTTCGATGCCGACGACGTTCAGGTAAGACTCCTGCTGACCGGCGAACGATGCGTCGGGCAGGTCTTCCGCGGTAGCGGACGAGCGCACGGCGAACGACAGCTCGCCCGGCGAACTGTTCTTCAGGATGTCGAACTGCTCGCGGATTTCCTGCTCGAGACGTGCCTGCATCGGCGCATCGACGATCCACTTGCGGATTTCCGCACCAGCTTCGGCGAGCGCCTTCACGTCGTCGATGTCGAGCGACTCGAGACGCTTGGCGATGCGGTCGGTAAGGTCGTTGTGCTTGAGGAAATCGCGGAACGCGAGCGCGGTCGTGGCGAAACCGGTGGGTACGCGAACGCCTGCTTCGGAAAGCTGGCTGATCATTTCGCCAAGCGACGCATTCTTGCCGCCGACGATTTCCACATCGGTCATCCGCAACTGCTCGAACGGAATTACATACGCCTGGTCCTTTGCGACGTTTGCTGCGTTAGTCATACAAGCCCCTAAGTGTGAAAAAAATGCTCGATTGCGCAAGTGGGCTCGGACGCGGGCGCTTGCAAAAAGGCGCGGCGCGTCTTGCGCAACCTGTTGGAGAAACACTCGCAGCGGCGGAAATCTTCTGACCCGATTTGCAAAAATCCCGGCAGAAGGGCGATATTTGCAGACAAATCGCCAAACTTGCCGGGAATTATGGAATCGAGCGGCAAAGCCTGGGGCGCCGTTCGCGCCCTGCCCCCGCAATTGCTTATCCAACAGGTTGCCGCTATTCTACCGTGCCGGCTGCCGGATGTGGCGCGACCTTGTCACTGCGTCTGGAGGCGACCCTCCAGCCGCCCGCGCAACCGCCCTTCACGCTCGACGTCCAGATTCATGCTGCCTACCGTATTCATCGTCTCCGACGGCACCGGGATCACTGCCGAAACCTTCGCGCACTCGATCCTCTCCCAGTTCGACCAGAAATTCCGTCTCGTGCGCGTGCCGTTCGTCGACTCGCTCGACAAGGCCTATGCGACCGTCGAGAAGATCAACGAGGCCGCCGTGCACGACGGCCGCCGCGCGATCGTGTTCACGACGCTCGTCGACAGCGAGTCGAACGACATCGTCAAACGCTCGAACGCACTCGTGCTCGACATGTTCCAGCGCTTCGTCGAACCGCTCGAACAGGAACTGGAGCTCAAGTCGAGCCACGCGATGGGCCGCGGCCACCAGAACGCGGACACCGAGGAATACAAGACCCGGATCGAGGCGATCAACTTCTCGCTCGCGCACGACGACGGCCAGTCGAACCGCAACCTGTCGGAGGCCGACGTGATCCTCGTCGGCGTGTCGCGCAGCGGCAAGACGCCGACAAGCCTGTATCTCGCGATGCAGTATGGCGTGAAGGCAGCGAACTATCCGCTGATTCCGGAAGACTTCGAACGCGGCAAGCTGCCGTCGGCGCTCGCCTCGCACCGCGAGAAGCTGTTCGGGCTGTCGATCGACCCGCAGCGCCTGTCGGAGATCCGGAACGAGCGGCGCCCGGGCAGCAAGTACGCGGCGCCCGAGAACTGCCGCTACGAAATCAACGAGGCGGAAGCGATGATGCGCCGCGAGGGGATCAAGTGGCTGTCGTCGACGCACAAGTCGATCGAGGAAATCGCGACGACGATCCTGCAGGAAGTCCGCCTCGACCGGCAGTCGTACTAAGGTCGAGCGCCGGCGGCCGCCCAGACGCCGCCGGAAACGAAAAGGCCGCGTCGAACGCGGCCTTTTTTCGTGGTGCGGGGAACGCGCGAGCGTAGCGTCACGCTCACCGCTGCTGGCGCACCTGCTCGAACAGGCACACCGCCGCCGCGGCTGCGACGTTCAGCGACTCCATCCCGCCCGGCTGCGGAATCGTCACGCGATGCGTGGCCACCTCGCGCCAGTACGCGCAGACGCCCGCGCCCTCGTTGCCGAACACCCACGCCACGGGGCCCGACAGATCGCAATCGTAGATTGCCTGCGCGCCGTGCGAGTCGGTCAGCGCAACCGGTACATCGAGGCGTTCGGCGAGTTCACCGGCTTCGACATCCTCGTGGATCGACAGCAGGAAATGCGCGCCCATGCCCGAACGCAGCACCTTCGACGACCATGCGTACGCCGTCCCCGGCGCACAGAACACGTGGCGCACGCCTGCGGCCGCCGCGCTGCGCAGGATCGAGCCGACGTTGCCGGCGTCCTGCACGCCGTCGAGCACGACCGACGTATGCGTGACGCGAGTGGGCAGCGGTTGCGCCGGACGCTCGACGAGCAGCAGGAAGCCGACGCCGTTGACGACGTTCGACAACTGCCCGAACAGCGCGTCGGGCAATGTGACGATCCGTTGCGCATCGATGCGCGCGACGATCGCCTGCGCTTCCGCGTGGCCGAGTGCGCCTTCGGTCGCCACGCACAGCTCGGGCGTCGCGCCCGTATCGAGGTACGCGCTCGCGAGATGGAATCCTTCGAGCAGCGCCTGGCCGCTGCGGCGCTGATGGGGCGTCGAACCCGCGAGCGCCTTCAGGCGCTTGTACAGCGGGTTGTCGCGGGAAGTGATGCTTTTCATCGAATCAGGTCGAGTGCCGCGCGAACCGGCGCGAACGAGCGCCGGTGCGCTTCGCATGGCCCGTGCTCGCGTAGCGCGGCAAGGTGTTTCGCGGTGCCGTAGCCCGCATGTACGTTGAAGCCGTACACCGGGAAACGCTCGTGCAGGTCGACGAGCATGCGATCGCGCGTGACCTTCGCGAGAATCGACGCGGCCGAGATGCTCGGCACGAGCGCATCGCCGCTGACGATCGCCTCGGCACGCACCGTCAGCGTCGGACAGCGGTTGCCATCGATCTGCGCGAGCGTCGGCAGCACCGACAGGCCCTCGACCGCCCGCTTCATCGCGAGCATCGTCGCGTGCAGGATGTTCAGCGTGTCGATTTCGTCGACGCTTGCCGACGCGACGCAATACGCACGCGAACGTGCAACGATCAGGTCGTACAGCGCGTCGCGCTTCTTCGCGGACAGCGCCTTCGAATCGTCGAGCCCGTCGATCGGCTGCGCCGGATCGAGGATCACGGCGGCGGCCACCACCGGCCCCGCGAGCGGGCCACGACCGGCTTCGTCGACGCCGCAGACGATCTCGTCGGGCCGGCTGAAATCGAAACCGTCCTGCACGTCGCTCGACGCGCGGCGGCGTGGTGCACGTAATGCGGTCATGCGCGCCCCTTGCGTTGTTCGAGCACGCGCACGACCGCTTCGGCCGCCTTCGCGGCCGTGTTCTGCCGCAGCGAAAGATGCATTTCGGTGAAGACTTCGGTCAGTGTGCGGCGGTTCGCGTCGTCGCGCAGCTGCGTGAGCGTCGCATCGGCGAGCGCCTCGGGCGTCGCGAAGTGCTGCAGCAGCTCGGGCACGACGAAACGCCCCGCCAGGATGTTCGGCAAGCCGACGTACGGCAGGTACCCCTGCCGGCGCATGATCTGCCCGGTCAACCAGGGCACCTTGTAGGAGATCACCATCGGCTTCTTCAGCAGCGCGGCTTCCAGCGTGACCGTGCCGCTCTTCACGAGGATCGCGTCAGCCGCCGTCATCGCGACCTGCGAGCGGCCGTCGGTGAGCGTCAGCGCAAGCTGCGGATGCGCGTCGACGAGCGGCTGCAGCAGCGCGCGCAACGCGGGCGTCGCCGCCGGCATCACGAACCGCACGCCAGGCTCGCGCTGCTGCATCAGCGCCATCGCCGCAAAGAACGTCGGGCCGATCAGCGCGATTTCCGAACGCCGGCTGCCCGGCAGCACCGCGATCACCGGGCCGTCGGCCGGCAATCCGAGCGCGATGCGCGCGCCGTGCATGTCAGGCTCGAGCGGAATCTCGTCGGCCAGCGGATGGCCGACGTAGGTCGAAGCAACACCTGCCTTGTCGAGAATCGCCGGTTCGAACGGGAACAGGCACAGCATGTGGTCGACGGACTTCGCGATCTTCTTGATCCGGCCGCCGCGCCATGCCCAGATCGATGGGCACACGAAGTGGATCGACGGGATACCGGCATCGCGCGCGGCCTGTTCCACGCTGAAGTTGAAGTCGGGCGCGTCGATACCGATGAACGCGTCCGGTCGCTCGGCGAGCAACTGGCGCTTCAGCTCACCGCGAATCCGCAGGATCTCGGGAATCTGGCCGAGCGCCTCGACGTAGCCGCGCACGGTCAGCTTGTCCATCTGCCAGTGCGAGTCGAAGCCCTGCGCGATCATCCGCTGCCCGCCGATCCCGTAATACTGGGCCGATTCGGGCAGCCGCTCGCGCAGCCCGCCGAGCAGCGACGCCCCGAGCAGGTCGCCCGACGGTTCGCCGGCCGCCATCGCGAGCCGGAGCTGAGTGGTCGGAAGCGGCATCGCTTAGCGGATGATGCCGCGTTGCGACGCGTCGATGAACTCGACGAACGCCTTGACCGCCGCGTCGCCGTCGCCGCCCGCTTCCGCGAGCTCGCGCAGCTGCACCTTCGCTTCCTCGAACGACAGGCCGTTCTTGTACAGCAGGCGGTAAGCGCTGCGCAGCGCCGAGATCGCATCGGGCGAGAAGCCGCGCCGACGCAGCCCTTCGACGTTGATGCCGTGCGGCTCTGCCTTGTTGCCCGCCGCGATCACGAACGGCGGAATGTCCTGCACGAGCGCCGAGGCGCCCCCGAGCATCGAGTGCGCGCCGATGCGCACGAACTGGTGGACGCCCGACATCCCGCCGACGATCGCCCAGTCGCCGATCTCGACGTGGCCGGCCATCTGCGCGTTGCTCGACAGGATCACGTGGCTGCCGACAGTGCAGTCGTGACCGATGTGCACATAGGCCATGATCCAGTTGTCGTCGCCGAGCGTCGTCACGCCGCCGTCCTGCACGGTGCCCGTGTGGATCGTCGTGAATTCGCGGATCGTGTTGCGGCTGCCGATCACGAGCTTCGTCGGCTCGTCCTTGTACTTCATGTCCTGCGGACGGCCGCCGACCGACGCGTAATGGCCGATGCGGTTGTCCTCGCCGAGCGTCGTATGGCCTTCGATCACGCTGTGCGAGCCGATCGTCGTACGCGCGCCGATCGTGACGTGCGGGCCGACGATCGCGTACGGGCCGATCTCTACCGATTCGTCGATCTGCGCGCCCGGTTCGACAATCGCGGTGGGATGAATCCTGGTCATGCGCCGTTGCCTCTCGATGTGATGTGTCGCGTTGCGTTGCCTGTGCGTGCCGCGTCGCTCAGGGCGCCACGTCGGTCGTCTTGACCGTGCACATCAGTTCGGCTTCCGCCGCCACCTTGCCGTCCACTTCCGCCACCGCCTTGAACTTCCAGATGCCGCGGATGTAGCGTTCGAACGTCACGTTCAGAATCAGTTGGTCGCCCGGTTCGACCGGACGCTTGAAGCGCGCGCCGTCGATCCCGACGAAGTAGTACAGCGTGTTCTCCGGATCCTTCGGCTGCTCTTCAGAGAAGGTCAGCAGCGCCGCGGCCTGCGCGAGCGCCTCGAGGATCAGCACGCCCGGCATCACCGGCCGCTTCGGGAAATGCCCCTGGAAGAACGGCTCGTTGATCGACACGTTCTTCAGCGCTTTGATTCCCTTGTGCGGTTCGAGTTCGAGCACGCGATCGACGAGCAGAATCGGGTAGCGATGCGGCAGCAGCGTGAGGATCTTGTGGATGTCGAGATTGATTTTTTCAGTGCTCATGATGGTTCGTCTCACGCAGAGGCTGCGCGGTGGTGATGCAAAGGCTGAAGCGGGCCGCCGTGCGGCCCAGTCTGGCAAACCGGGCCGGTTGCGCTGGCCGTGCCCGGTTCGAGGTCTCGCATGATGCGCTCAGGCGCCCGTGCCGCCCTGGGCGGCGAGCGCGGCCTCGAGCGCCTTGATGCGCTCGCGCAGCTTGTCGAGGTTGCGCACGAGCGCGGCGCTCTTGTTCCATTCGCCGTGGTCGACGGCCGGGAACGCGCTGGTATAGATGCCGGCCTTCGGCAGCGACTTCGATACGCCCGAATTCGCGGTGATGATGACATAGTCGCCGAGCGTCACGTGGCCGGCGATCCCGGCCGCGCCGCCGATCATGCAGTGGCGGCCGATCGTCGTGCTGCCCGCGATGCCCGCCTTGCCGGCGATCACCGTGTAGGCGCCGATCCGGCAGTTGTGGGCGATCTGCACCTGGTTGTCGATCTTCACGCATTCTTCGATGACGGTATCCGCCATCGCGCCGCGGTCGATCGTCGTGTTCGCGCCGATCTCGACGTCCGGGCCGATCGATACGCCGCCGACCTGCGGGATCTTGACCCAGCTGCCGGTGCGCGCGTCGCCGTCGCCGACGAAATCCGGCGCGAAGCCGAAACCGTCGGAGCCGATCACGGCACCCGCATGGATGATCGCGCGCGGGCCGACCTTGCAGCCGTGGTACACCGACGCGTTCGGATAGATGTGCGAGCCCGCGCCGATCGTCGTGCCGCGGCCGATGAAGACGTTCGCGTCGAGCTGCACGCCGTCCTCGATCACCGCGCCGGCCTCGACCGTCACGTGCGGGCCGATCACCGCGCTCGCGGCGACCTGCGCGGCCGGATCGATCGTCGCGCTCGGATGCACGCCGGCGGCACGCTGCGGCGTGGCCAGATCGATGAACATCTGCGCGACGCGCGCAAAGTACGCGTACGGATTCGGCGTGACAATGAAATTGCGACTCGTCGCGGCCGCGCCCAGCTTTTCCAGATCCTTCGGCGCGATCAGCACCGCGCCGGCGCGGGTCGACTCGACCTGCGACAGGTACTTCGGATTCGCGAGGAACGCGAGTTGCTGCGGGCCTGCCTGGTCGAGCGGTGCGAGCCCGCTCACCTTGCACTGTGCGTCGCCGGCGATCTCGCCGCCGAACCGCTTTACGAGTTCCTCAAGCGTCAATGCCATTCGTCGTCTGCTCCGTTCAGTTCGTCGAGCCGGACGCGAGCGCCTTGAGCACCTTGTCGGTGATGTCGATGCGCGGGCTGACGTACACGGCTTCCTGCACGATCAGGTCGTAATTCTGCTGCTCGGCGATCTGCTTGATGACCTTGTTCGCCTTCTCGAGCACGGCCGCCAGCTCCTCGTTGCGGCGCTGGTTCAGGTCTTCGCGGAACTCGCGCTGCTTGCGCTGGAAGTCGGTATCGAGCTGGGCGAGATCGCGCTGCTTCTGCGCGCGATCGGCCGCCGACAACGACGCGCCGTTCTTGTCCAGCGAATCGGACATCGACTTCAGGCGTGCCGCAAGATCCTGCAGATCCTTGTCACGCTTCGCGAACTCGGCTTCGAGCTTCGTCTGCGCCGCCTTCGCGGGCGCCGACTCGCGCAGGATCCGATCCGAATTGACCGCCGCGATGCGGGCGACGTCCTGTGCGTGTACCGTTGCCGCGCCCAAGGCCAGCGCAACGGTCAGCGCGCACATCACTCGTTTCGAAAACTTACCGGTTAGCAAAATTACCCTCTCGTTGCTGTTGTCATGCGTTCGGTCAGAACGCCGTCCCGATCTGGAACTGGAATTTCTGGTACTGGTCGCCTTCGTGCTTCTGCAGCGGGAAGCCGAGGCTCAGCTTCAGCGGGCCGATCGGCGAGATCCACGCGAGACCCACGCCGTAGCCGTAACGCAGGCCGTTGGCGCCCGTACTCGTGCCGCCCGGCGCGTTGCCCCACACGTTACCGCCGTCGAGGAACGTGAACACGCGCAGCGTGCGGTCGTAGCCCGTGCCCGGCAGCGGGAACGTCAGCTCGATGTTGCCGACGAGCATCTTCGAACCGCCAATCGGGTCGTTCGTCTTCGTGTCGCGCGGGCCCAGCGAGCTCGGCTCGTAGCCACGCACGGAGCCGATACCGCCCGCGTAGTAGTTCTTGAAGATCGGGTACGGGTTGCCGATACCGTTACCGTAGCCGCCTTGCAGGTTCAGGCCCAGGATGAAGCCGCGCGAGAACGAATAGTAGTACTGGGCCTGCAGGTCGGCCTTGTAGTACTGGATCTTGCCGACCGGTACGCCGTACTCCATGTTCGCCTGCGTGAAGTAGCCGCGGCTCGGAATCAGCGCGCTGTCACGCGCGTCGCGCGACCACGCGACCGTCAGCGGCACCGTGTTCGACACGCGGCCGAACTCGTTCACGTAATCCTGGTAGCTCTGCGGCGTGTTCGAATCGACGTCGAGACGGTTCTGCTCGAAGCCGGCGCCGAAGTAGACGGTGTCGACTTCCGAGAACGGAATGCCGAACTTCAGGTTGCCGCCCGCGCTGATGATCCGGAAGCTCGAGCTCGTCGAATAGTAGAGCGGCTGGTACGTGCGGTAGTAGACGTCCGTGATCCGCTTGATGCCGTCGACCGTGAAATACGGGTCGACCTGCGTAACGGTCAGCGTACGGTAGCTCTTCGCGGTGTTGACGTTCACCGACAGGCTGGTACCCGAGCCGAACACGTTGTCCTGCGACACGCCCGCCGACAGCACGACCTTGTCCGTCGACGAGAAGCCGGCGCCCAGCGTGATCGCGCCGGTCGGCTTTTCATCGACCTTCACGTTCACGTCGACCTGGTCGTTCGTGCCGTCGACCGGCACCGTCGTCACATCGACGTTGGTGAAGTAGCCGAGACGGTTCACGCGATCCTTCGACAGCGCGAGGCGGTTCGAATCGAACCACGAGCTTTCGAGCTGGCGCATTTCGCGGCGCACGACTTCGTCGCGCGTGCGCGTGTTGCCGACGACGTTGATCCGGCGCACGTACACGCGGCGGCTCGGATCGACGACGAGGTTCAGGTTCACCTTGTGGTTCGCCTGGTCGATGTCCGGCTGCGCGTTGACGGTCGCGAATGCATAGCCGTATTCACCGAGCTTGTCGACGATCGACTTGGTGGTCTGCTGCAGCTTTTCGGCCGAGAAGCGGTCGCCCGGCTTGATCTTGATCAGCTTGCTGAGTTCGGCCTCGCGATCGAGCAGGTTGCCCGACAGCTTGATGCCCGACACCGTGTACGGCTCGCCTTCGTGCAGCGTGACCGTCAGGTACATGTCCTTCTTGTCGGGCGAGATCGACACCTGGGTCGAATCGATGTTGAACTCGAGATAGCCGCGGTTCAGGTAGTACGAGCGCACCGCTTCGAGGTCGCCCGTCAGCTTTTCCTTCGAGTACAGGTCGTTCTTCGTGTACCAGGAGAACCAGTTCGGCGTGGACAGCTGCATCTCGTCGCGCAGCGTGCTGGTGCTGAATGCCTTGTTGCCGATGAAGTTGATCTGGCGGATCTTCGCGCTCGGGCCTTCGGCCACCGCGAACAGGATCGACACACGGTTCGCGTCAACCGGCGTGACCGTCGTCTTGACCTCGGCCGCGTAGAAGCCGCGCGTGAGGTACTGGCGCTTGAGCTCCTGCTCCGCCTTGTCGACGAGCGCCTTGTCGTAATAACGGCCGTCGGCAAGGCCGACCGCGCGCAGCGCCTTCGTCAGGTTGTCCTTGTCGAATTCCTTCGTGCCGGTGAAGTCGATCGACGCGATGGCCGGACGCTCCTGCACCTGCACGATCACGACGTTGCCCTGCGTGGCGATGCGTACGTCGTTGAAAAAGCCCGTCGCGTACAGCGCGCGGATTGCTTCGGATGCCTTGTCGTCCGTGAAGGTATCGCCCTGCTTGATCGGCAGGTAGGCGAACACCGAACCCGCTTCGACGCGCTGCAGCCCCTCGATCTTGATGTCTTGCACCACGAACGGTGCCGCTGCATGCGCCGCGAGGCCGTGCGCGGCGAGCGCGGCCGCTGCAACTGTCTTAGGTACAAAACGATGAGGTTTGAACAACATGCATCCCCAATATTTAGCTGCATCAAATCAGGCGGCTGCCCAGCGGCCGCCGCCTGACGCTTCAGAAATGGATTAACCGAGCCAGATCGTTGAACAGCGCGATCGCCGACAACGCGACGATGCAGATCAACCCGGCTCTTTGCAGAATCAGCTGCCAGCGCTCCGAGACGGCTTTCCCGGTCGCGGCTTCAACCGCATAATATAACAGATGCCCCCCGTCCAAAACGGGAATCGGCAACAAGTTCAGGACGCCAAGGCTAATGCTGACAAGGGCGAGGAACGACAGGAACGCCGACGGACCGAGCCGCGCACTCTTGCCCGCGTAGTCGGCAATCGTCACGGGGCCGGACAGGTTCTTCAGCGACGCGTTGCCCGTGATCATGCGCCCGAACATCCGCAGCGAATACACGGAAATGTCCCACGTGCGGTGCGCGCCGAGCCGCAGGCTCTCGATCGGCCCGTAACGCACGTCGACGGACGGCGCATGCATCGACAGCGCCGCACCGATACGGCCGACCTGCTGCCCCGATTCGTCGTCGCGCTGCATCTGCGGCACGATCGACACCGTCTGCGCGGCGCCGTCGCGCTCGATCTGCAGCTCGAGCGGCTTGCCCGCATGGTGTTTCACGAAATCGATGAAGCGCGTCGCGCCGCCGATCGGCTTGCCGTCGAGCGCGACCAGCTTGTCGCCGGACTTCAGGCCCGCCTGCTCCGCCGCGCTGCCGGGCTGCACCGACGCGACCGACAGCGTACCGCCGCCGGTCTCGAAGCCCAGATGGGCCATGAAATCGTCGTCGAGCTGACTTTCGGGAACGTTGCGCAGGTCGACGCGGAAATCGAACGTCGTGTTGCCGTCGCGCGCGCCGAGCACGATCTCGCGGTGATCGAACGCGGCCGCGAGCAGCTTCCAGCGCAGGTCCGACCACGACCTTACCGGCTCGGACTCGCCGCCTTGTGCGTCACCCGTGCGCACGTTGCGGATCGACACGATCGCCTCACCACCGTCGAAGCCCGCGCGCGCCGCCGCCGTACCGGCGGCCGGCGGCGCGACGATCGCGGCCGGCTCGGTCACACCGGTGGCAAATACGACGGAAAACAGGAAGATTGCCAACAGAAAGTTGGCAATCGGCCCGGCCGCGACGATCGCGATGCGCTTGTAGACCGATTGCCGGTTGAACGCCTGACCGAGCTCCTCGGGCGGGATGCCGGGGCCGGGATCGCGCTCGTCGAGCATCTTCACGTAGCCGCCGAGCGGCAACGCGGACAGCGTCCACTCGGTGCCCGTCCGGCGGCTGACCCAGCGCGCGACGGGCTGGCCGAAGCCGATCGAGAAACGCAGCACCTTCACGCCGCACCAGCGCGCGACGCGATAATGTCCGTACTCATGCACGACGACCAGCACCCCGATCGCCACCGCAAACGCGATCAGTTCAACCAGCACGTTCATGAGCACCCCATTCAGACAGTGCGCTCCACGCGTGGCGCAGGCGCTTTGGCAATGATCTCGGCGGCGAGGCGGCGTGCCTCTGCATCCGCCGCCAGGACGTCGTCGAGCCCGTCGGGCGCGCGGTTCGGCAGCGTGTTGAGCACGGCGTCGACCGTCGCCGCAATCGCCATGAAGCCGATGCGGCGCGCGAGAAACGCTTCGACCGCCACTTCGTTCGCCGCGTTCAATGCGGCGCTCGCGATACCGCCTTCCTCGAGTGCCTTCAGCGCGAGCGCAAGGCACGGGAAGCGCGCGTAATCGGGCTTCTCGAACGACAGCTGGGCGATCTGCGCGAGGTCGAGCTGATCGACGCCCGCATCGACGCGCTCGGGGAACGCGAGTGCGTGCGCGATCGGCGTGCGCATGTCGGGGTTGCCGAGCTGGGCGAGCACCGAGCCGTCGCGGTACGACACGAGCGAATGGATCACGCTCTGCGGATGGATCAGCACGTCGATCCGGTCGCCCGGCAGCCCGAAGATCCAGTGCGCCTCGATCACCTCGAGACCCTTGTTCATCATCGTCGCGGAGTCGACCGAGATCTTGCGGCCCATCACCCAGTTCGGATGCTTGCACGCCTCGTCCGGCGTCACGTCGACGAGCGTGGCCGGTTCGCGCGTGCGGAACGGGCCGCCCGACGCGGTCAGGATGATCTTCGAGATCCCGCCGTGCTCGTTCTCGTCGCGCGGCATGCACTGGAAGATCGCGTTGTGTTCGCTGTCGACCGGCAGCAGGATCGCGCCATGGTCGCGCACGGCGTCCATGAAGATCGCGCCCGACATCACCAGCGATTCCTTGTTCGCGAGCAGGATGCGCTTGCCGGCGCGCGCGGCCGCGAGGCTCGGCGCGAGGCCGGCCGCACCGACGATCGCCGCGACCACCGTGTCGCAGCCGTCGCTCTTCGACACGTCGACGAGCGCCTGCGGCCCGTGCAGCACGGTCGTCTTGCTGCCCGCCGCATGCAGCTTCGCTTCGACGTGCGCGGCGGTCGCGGCATCGCCGACCACCGCCACTTCAGGCGCGAAGCGCAGGCATTGCTCGACCAGCTTGTCGCCGTTGCGGTGTGCGGTCAGCGCGTAGACCGAGAAGCGCTCGGGATGGCGCGCGACCACGTCGAGCGTGCTGTCTCCGATCGAGCCCGTGGAACCGAGCAATGTCAGACGTTTTTGCATAACAGAAATAGTGGTTTAACCAAGCAGCAGCATCGCGAGCGGCAGCACCGGAAGCAGCGCGTCGACACGGTCGAGCACGCCGCCATGGCCAGGCAGCAGTCCGCTCGAATCCTTCACGCCCGCCTGCCGCTTCAGCAGCGACTCGAACAGGTCGCCGATCACGCTGTACGCGACCAGCAGCGTCAGTGCAGCCCACGCGCCGGGCATTCCGTAACGCACGGCGAACGCGGAAAACAGGGTCGGCTCGAACGCGTGCACGACCATCGCGACACCGGAGACGACCATCACGGCGAGCCAGCCGCCGATCGCGCCTTCCCAGCTCTTGCCGGGGCTGATCGTGATGGCCAGTTTACGCTTTCCGAAGGCCTTGCCCGCGAAGTATGCGCCGATATCGGCCAGCCAGACGACCAGAAGCAGCGACAGCACGAACGGCACGCCCAGCGCGCGCGCCGCGACGAGCGCATGCCAGCAGGCCGCAAAGACCACGAGGCCGGCCGCCAGCAGGAACGGCCGCCAGACGCCGCCCGCGAGTTCGGGCTTGCGCCGCAGCGCGAACGGGCCGACCAGCAGCCAGAACACGCCGGCTGCCATGAAAAGGGGACGGGACGAAGCCGCATCGACGCCGAGCGGCACCGTTGCCGCGAGCGCAAGCGCCGCGACGACGGCATAGACGACCGGGCCGGCGCCGCCGAGCTTGAGCAGGCGCGCCCATTCCCACGCGGCGAACACGAGCACGACGCCGATCAGCGCACCGAACGCGGTGAGCGGCGCGAACAGCGTCACCGGCAGCAGCACCGCCAGCATCACGATCGCCGTGATCACACGGGTTTTCAGCATGAAAGGGAGTCGGCGTTCTGCGATTGCGGTTCGAGCTGTGCGCTCGTGCGGCCGAAACGACGTTCGCGCTCCGTATACGACGCCATGGCGTCGGCCAGTGCCGCGCCGTCGAAATCCGGCCAGTATTTGTCGGTGAAATAGAATTCGGCGTACGCGAGCTGCCACAGCAGGAAGTTGCTGACGCGCTGCTCGCCACCGGTACGGATGAAGAGATCGGGCTCCGGCGCATAGGCCATCGCCAGGTGCGGCGCGAACGCGTCCTCGGTCACTTCGACCTCGCGCCCTTCGCGCACGGCCTGCTCGACGAGTTTCTTCGTCGCCTGCAGGATGTCCCACCGGCCGCCGTAGTTGGCCGCGATGGTGAGCGTAAGACGGGTGTTGCGCGCCGTCTTGGTTTCGGCGCGGCGAATCAGTTCGCGGATGCGCGGCTCGAAACGGTCGAGATCGCCGACGACACGCAGGCGGATCCCGTTCGCATGGAGCTTGCCGACCTCGCGCTCGAGCGCGGTGATGAAGAGCCGCATCAGGAACGACACTTCGTCGTTCGGCCGGCGCCAGTTTTCCGAACTGAACGCGAACAGCGTCAGGTATTCGACGCCGGCGCGCGCGCAGCCCTCGACCACCGCCCGCACGGCATCGACGCCGCGGGTATGCCCCGCGACGCGCGGCAAGCGGCGTTCGGTCGCCCAACGGCCGTTGCCGTCCATGATGATCGCGATGTGACGCGGCACGACACCGACGTCAGGCACGCGAACGGTAGAGCTGGTATAGGTCATGGCCGTTGAGACAGTTGCGGGAAGAAGGCGGCACGCGAGGACGGTCGTCAGACCGTCATGATCTCGGCTTCCTTGGTCTGCACGAGCTTGTCGATTTCGGCAACGTGCTTGTCGGTCAGCTTCTGCACGTCGTCGCTCGCACGGCGCTCGTCGTCTTCCGAGATTTCCTTGTCCTTCACGAGCTTCTTGAGTGCTTCGTTCGCGTCGCGGCGCAGGTTGCGGATCGCGACCTTGGCCGTTTCGCCTTCGCCCTTGACGACCTTGGTCAGTTCGCGGCGGCGCTCTTCCGTCAGCGCGGGCATCGGCACGCGGATCAGGTCGCCGGCCGTAGCCGGGTTCAGGCCCAGGTCGGCTTCGCGAATGGCCTTCTCGACCTTCGCGACCATGTTCTTTTCCCACGGCTGCACGCCGATCGTGCGCGCATCGACGAGCGTCAGGTTAGCGACCTGCGAGATCGGCACCATCGACCCGTAGTAGTCGACCTGCACGTGATCGAGCAGACCGGTGTGTGCACGGCCCGTACGGATCTTTGCCAGATCGTTCTTGAACGCTTCGATCGAGCGCTGCATCTTTTGCTCGACGCCCTTCTTGGTATCAGCGACACTCATTTCAACCTCCGAACCTTCTAACCTTCAAAGAACGCGGGCCCTGCCCGGCGCGTCCGTCGCGCCGCAGCCGATGGCCCGCATCCGCGGGAGTTTACACGTGGACGAGCGTACCTTCGTCCTCGCCCAGCACGATGCGCTTGAGCGCGCCCGGCTTGTTGATCGAAAACACGCGAATCGGCAGCTTCTGGTCGCGGCACAGCGCGAAGGCCGTCGCGTCCATCACCTGCAGGTTGCGGCTGATCGCCTCGTCGAACGTGATCGTCGTGTAGCGCGTGGCCGACGGATCCTTCTTCGGATCGGCAGAATATACGCCATCGACTTTGGTCGCCTTCAGCACGACCTCGGCGCCCACTTCCGAACCGCGCAGCGCGGCGGCCGTGTCCGTCGTGAAGAACGGGTTGCCCGTACCGGCCGCGAAGATCACGACGCGGCCTTCCTCGAGCTGGCGAATCGCGCGGGGCCGGATGTACGGCTCGACGACCTGGTCCATGCGCAGCGCGGACTGCACGCGCGCCTCGATGCCGGCGTGCCGCATCGCGTCCTGCAGCGCCAGCGCGTTCATCATCGTCGCGAGCATCCCCATGTAGTCCGCCGTCGCGCGATCCATGCCGGCCGCGCCACCCGCGACACCGCGGAAAATATTACCGCCACCGATCACGACCGCGAGCTGCGTACCGAGACGCACGACTTCGGCGATATCGGCCACCATCCGTTCGATCGTCGCGCGATTGATGCCGAAGGCATCGTCGCCCATCAGCGCTTCGCCGGAGAGTTTGAGGAGGACGCGTTTATAGGCATTGGACATAGGGGCTTCCGAGCGACGAGAGGATGACAACCACGAACTGTAGGGGCGAAATACTGATTCGGGCAAGCGCCGACGGTCGAACCGGGTTTCCCGGCCGGCCGGCGGCGGCGCCGACCGCGGCGGAGCGGACGCCCGCCGCGGATACTGCCTGACTGCTTACGGCTTACTGCTGCTTTGCTGCTGCGACTTGCGCGGCCACTTCGGCGGCGAAGTCGTCCTGGCGCTTCTCGATGCCTTCGCCGACGACGAACAGCGCGAACTTCTGCACTGCCGCATTCGCTGCCTTCAGCATCTGCTCGATCGTCTGCTTGTCGTTCTTCACGAACGTCTGGTTCAGCAGCGACACTTCCTTCAGGTACTTCTGGACGCTACCGTCGACCATCTTCGCGACGATCTCGGCCGGCTTGCCCGATTCCGCAGCCTTCTGCTCGGCCACGCGGCGTTCCGTCTCGATCAGTTCCGCCGGCACGTCAGCCGACGACAGCGCGACCGGCTTCATTGCCGCGATGTGCATCGCGACGTCCTTGCCGACCTGCTCTTCCGCGCCCGTGTACTCGACGATCACGCCGATACGCGCGCCGTGCAGGTACGTTGCGATCTTGTTCGCGGTTTCGAAACGGACGAAACGGCGGATCGAGACGTTCTCGCCGATCTTGCCGATCAGGGCCAGACGCACTGCGTCGACCGTCGAGCCTTCGAGCGGCAGTGCCGACAGCGCTGCCACGTCGGCCGGGTTCTGCGTCGCGACGAGTTCTGCAACCGTCTTCGAGAATGCGAGGAAGTCGTCGTTCTTCGCGACGAAGTCGGTTTCGCAGTTCAGCTCGACCAGCGCGCCTGCGTTGCCGCCGACGAACGATGCGACGACGCCTTCTGCCGTCACGCGCGATGCCGCCTTGCTCGCCTTGTTGCCGAGCTTGACGCGCAGCAGCTCTTCAGCCTTGGCCAGATCGCCGTCGGCTTCCGTCAGCGCCTTCTTGCACTCCATCATCGGTGCGTCGGTCTTCGCGCGCAGTTCTGCCACCATGCTTGCGGTAATTGCCGCCATCATTCGCTCCTTGAGTCTGTATTCACAACGCCGCCCGCTTGGACGCGAACGGCCGAAAATCGTTTCCGGACCCGCGCCGATTCGGCGCGATCAGGTCCGGCGCACAAGCTTAAAAAAAGGGGGCCTGTTGAGAGCCCCCTTTTTGCGCCGGCTCGGGGCCAGTTACGCGTTTTCCTCGACGTACTCGTCGTCGCCGCGTGCGGCCTGGACCACTTCGTTGACCGCGTTCGCACGGCCTTCGAGGATCGCGTCGGCCACGCCTTCGGCGTACAGCGCGACTGCCTTGCTCGAGTCGTCGTTACCCGGGATCACGTAATCCACACCTTCCGGCGAGTGGTTCGTATCGACCACGGCGATGACCGGCACGCCCAGCTTGTTCGCTTCCGTGACGGCAATCTTGTGATAGCCGACGTCGACGACGAAGATTGCGTCCGGAATGCCGCCCATGTCCTTCACGCCGCCGATCGACTTCTGCAGCTTCGCGATTTCGCGTTCGAACAGCAGCGCTTCCTTCTTGCTCATCTTCTCGAGCTCGCCTGCCTCGACTGCCGCTTCCATGTCCTTCAGGCGCTTGATCGATACCTTCAGCGTCTTGAAGTTGGTCATCATGCCGCCGAGCCAGCGTGCGTTGACGTACGGCATGCCCGCGCGCTGCGCTTCCTGGGCGATCGTGTCACGCGATTGACGCTTCGTGCCGACGAACAGGATCGTGCCGCGGTTCGCTGCCAGCTGGCGCACGTACTTCTGTGCGTCCGTGAACATCGGCAGCGTCTTTTCGAGGTTGATGATGTGAATCTTGTTGCGGTGACCGAAAATGAACGGAGCCATCTTCGGGTTCCAGAAGCGCGTCTGGTGACCGAAGTGGACACCCGCTTCCAGCATTTGGCGCATCGTAACTGCCATGTAAATTCTCCACGAGGGTTGGGTCTTAAGCCGGCCGCCGTACCGCCGCACGAACCTGCCCCGAAAGGCACGATTTCCGCGCGGCCGGCACCCTGGTTGCGCCGGCTTGCGATTCGGCACGTGCAAAACGCCCGTGCCGTAAGCCTTTCACCGCGATGCCGCCCCGGAATGGGGCGCTACGGCATTTGGATGTCGACTTAGCCAAAGAGTATAGCACGCCGATTTGTCCGCTCTCAAGTCGCTCACCACTTTCGCTTGCCGCGCGGCAGCCGGCCGGACAATCCGCGAAAACCCGCACCCGCACCGCCGGCAGGGGCTGCGACGCCTGCCAGAAGGTGCGATAATCCGTCAATTCACCGCATTCCAGGCATACCTCGATGGCTATTACGCTCAAAAACGAACACGATATCGCCGAGATGCGCGTCGCCTGCCGTCTCGCGAGCGAAGTGCTCGACTTCATCACGCCGCACGTCGTCGCTGGCATCACGACCGCCGAACTCGACCGCCTCTGCCACGAGTTCATGCTCAACGAACAGGGCACGATCCCGGCACCGCTGAACTACCAGCCGCCCGGCTATCCGCCGTACCCGAAGGCCACCTGCATTTCGGTCAACGACGTGATCTGCCACGGCATTCCCGGCGAGAAGGTGATCAAGAACGGCGACGCGCTGAACATCGACATCACCGTGATCAAGAACGGCTACTTCGGCGACACCAGCCGGATGTTCATCGTCGGCGAGGGCTCGATCCTCGCGAAGCGCCTCGTGCAGACCACCTACGAATGCATGTGGCTCGGCATCGACCAGGTCAAGCCCGGCGCGCACCTCGGCGACATCGGCTACGCGATCCAGAAACACGCGGAAGCGCAAGGCTACAGCGTCGTGCGCGAATATTGCGGCCACGGCATCGGCACGGTGTTCCACGAGGATCCGCAGGTCGTCCACTACGGCCGTCCGGGCACCGGCATCGAACTGAAGGCCGGGATGATCTTCACGATCGAGCCGATGATCAACGCCGGCAAGCGCGACATCCGCACGATGCCCGACCAGTGGACGGTCAAGACGCGCGACCGCAGCCTGTCGGCGCAGTGGGAGCACACGGTGCTCGTCACCGAAACCGGCTACGAGGTGCTGACCGTGTCGGCCGGCACGCCGGCACGCCCCGTGTTCGCGCAACCGGCCGCCGCGGTTTGAGCGCTCTCGCGCCAGCCCGCCCTACCCGCACCACCTGCACCTGACCGGCCGCCCATGAGCGCTCACGCCGCCCCCTCGCCCGACGCGCTGTCGCGGCGCGCCGAATTCAAGGCCGCCAAGACGGAGATGCTCGAGCGCTTTCGCCGCGCGACGAACGTCGCGTCCCTGATGCACGCGCTGTCGAAACTCACCGACGATGCGCTCAAGCGCGTGTGGGACGACTGCGGGCTGCCCGCGACGCTGGCACTCGTCGCCGTCGGCGGCTACGGGCGCGGCGAGCTCGCGCCCTATTCCGACGTCGACATCCTCGTGCTGCTGCCCGATGCGCACGACCCCGCGCTCGACGCGCGCATCGAACGCTTCATCGGGATGGCGTGGGATCTCGGCCTCGAGATCGGCAGCAGCGTGCGCACGGTCGCGCAGTGCATCGAGGAGGCGTCGCAGGACGTCACGGTGCAAACGTCCCTGCTGGAAGCGCGCCGCATCGTCGGCAGCACCGCGTTGTTCGAGCGCTTCACGGTGCGCTACCACGAGGCGCTCGACGCCCGCGCGTTCTTCACCGCGAAGGTGCTCGAGATGCGCCAGCGCCACGCGAAGTTCCAGGACACGCCGTACAGCCTCGAGCCGAACGTGAAGGAAAGCCCCGGCGGGCTGCGCGACCTGCAGACGATCCTGTGGATCGCGCGCGCGGCAGGCTTCGGCAGCAGCTGGCGCGAACTCGACACGCGCGGCCTCATCACCGATCGCGAAGCGCGCGAGCTGCGCCGCAACGAAGGTTTCCTGAAGACGCTGCGCGCGCGGCTGCACGTGATCGCCGGCCGCCGCCAGGACATGCTCGTGTTCGATCTGCAGACGCAGGCGGCCGAGAGCTTCGGCTACCAGCCGACGCAGACCAAGCGCGCGAGCGAGCAGCTGATGCGCCGCTATTACTGGGCCGCGAAAGCCGTCACGCAGCTCGCGACGATCCTGATCCAGAACATCGAGGCGCAGCTCTTTCCCGCGACGAGCGGCATCACGCGCGTGCTGTCGCCCGACCGCTTCGTCGAGAAGCAGGGGATGCTCGAGATCGTCGACGACGGCGTGTTCGAGCGCCATCCCGACGCGATCCTCGAAGCGTTCCTGCTGTACGAGACGACCCGCGGCGTGAAGGGCCTGTCCGCCCGCACGCTGCGCGCGCTGTACAACTCGCGCGAGATCATGAACAACGCGTGGCGCCGCGATCCGCAGAACCGCGACACGTTCATGCGGATCCTGCAGCAGCCCGAAGGCATCACGCACGCGTTCCGGCTGATGAACCAGACGAGCGTGCTCGGCCGCTATCTGCTGAACTTCCGCCGCATCGTCGGCCAGATGCAGCACGACCTGTACCACGTGTACACGGTCGACCAGCACATCCTGATGGTGTTGCGCAACATCCGCCGCTTCGCGGTGGCCGAGCACGCGCACGAATATCCGTTCTGCAGCCAGTTGATCGGCAACTTCGAGCGCCCGTGGGTGCTGTATGTCGCCGCGCTGTTCCACGACATCGCGAAAGGCCGCGGCGGCGATCACTCGACGCTCGGGATGGCCGATGCGCGGCGCTTCTGCCGCGAGCACGGCATCGCCGGCGACGACGCGTCGTTGATCGTGTGGCTCGTCCAGCATCACCTGACGATGAGCCAGGTCGCGCAGAAGCAGGACACGAGCGACCCCGAAGTCATCAAGCGCTTTGCCGAAGTCGTCGGCAACGAACGCTACCTCACCGCGCTGTACCTGCTGACCGTCGCCGATATCCGCGGCACGAGCCCGAAGGTGTGGAACACGTGGAAAGGCAAGCTGCTCGAGGACCTGTACCGTATCACGCTCGCGGTGCTCGGCGGGGCCAACCCCGACGCGCATTCGGAGCTGAAGTCGCGGCAGGAGCAGGCGCTCGCGCTGCTGCGCCTCGAGACCGTGCCCGAGGACGCCCATCGCGCGCTGTGGGACCAGCTCGACGTCGGCTTCTTCCTGCGTCACGACGCAGCCGACATCGCGTGGCAGACACGCGTGCTGTACCGGCACGTGAACGCCGAAACCGCGATCGTCCGCGCACGGCCGTCGCCAATCGGCGACGCGCTGCAGGTGCTCGTGTACGTGAAGGATCGCCCCGACCTGTTCGCGGGCATCTGCGCGTATTTCGACCGCAACGGGCTGTCGGTGCTCGACGCGCGCGTCAGCACGACGCGGCACGGCTACGCGCTCGACAACTTCATCGTCACGCAGACCGAACGCGACGTGCGCTACCGCGACATCGCGAATCTCGTCGAACAACAGCTCGCGTCGCGGCTCACCGAAACCGCACCGCTGCCGGAGCCGTCCAAAGGCCGCCTGTCGAGGCTGTCCCGGACGTTTCCGATCACGCCGCGCGTCGACCTGCGGGCCGACGAGCGCGGCCAGTACTACATCCTGTCCGTGTCGGCCAACGACCGGCCGGGCCTTCTCTATTCGATCGCGCGCGTACTCGCCGAGCATCGGATCGGCGTCCACGCGGCGCGGATCAATACGCTCGGCGAACGCGTCGAGGACATCTTCCTGCTCGCGGGTGCCGGCCTGTCCGACAACCGCCTGCAGATCCAGCTTGAAACCGAGTTGCTGCGTGCGATCGCAGTCTGAATGAATTCCAGCGTTTATGCGCACCAAACTAACCGTCAAGAATCCGAAGCCGGCGTCGCCGACCCGCGCCCCTGTCCGCTCCGGCAGCCTCGTCGCCCGCAAGGCGGTGCGTCCCGCTGCGCCGCCCGCAGGGGACAAGCCGGCCCGCCCGAAGAAGGCCGCCCCGGCCGCCGCCGGCGAACGCTCGTTCAAGCCGCGCGG
>NZ_QOBB01000078.1:0-29070 GCF_024704855.1 Burkholderia sp. HAN2018
GCGCCGCTCGGCCGCGTGCAGCTCGACGCGCGCCTCACCGAGCTGCTGGCGACGCCGGCCGGCACGGCCGCGCCGACCGAGGAGCAACTGAAGCGCGCGCTGCGGCAGTTGCGTGTCGAGGCGTTCGGCGCGGTCGCGGAACGCGACCTGCGCGGGCTGGCGGACGTCGCCGAGGTCACGGGCGCGATGACCGATCTCGCCGAAGTGGCCGTGCAGCGTTCGCTCGCGCTGCTGTCGGTTGAACTCGAGGCGCTATACGGCGAGCCGCGCGGCGCCGACGGCCAGCGCGTCGTGCTCGGCGTGGTCGGGATGGGCAAGCTCGGCGGCCGCGAGCTGAACGTATCGTCGGACATCGACCTGATCTTCGTCTACGAGGACGACGGCGAAACGACCGGCGGCGCGCGTTCGCCGCTGTCCACGCAGGAATACTTCACGCGGCTCGGCCGGCGCCTGATCGGCGTGCTGTCCGAGGTCACGGCCGACGGCTACGTGTTTCGCGTCGACATGCGGCTGCGTCCGAACGGCGATTCGGGGCCGCTCGTCTGCAGCCTCGGCATGCTCGAGGAATATTTCTACGTGCAGGGGCGCGAGTGGGAGCGCTATGCGTGGATCAAGGGGCGGCTCGTGTCGGAAGGCGACAGCGACGCGGCGCGACGGCTGGAGTCGCAGCTCGAGTCGATCGTCAAGCCGTTCGTGTATCGCCGCTATCTCGATTTCGGCGTGATCGGCGCGATCCGCTCGCTGCACCAGCAGATCCGGCAGGAAGCCGCGCGCCGCGCGTCGATGCGGCCCGACAAGTCCGACGACATCAAGCTCGGGCGCGGCGGGATCCGCGAGATCGAGTTCAGCGCGCAGGTATTCCAGCTGATCCGGGGCGGCCAGGATGCGGAATTCCGCGTGCGGCCGACGCTCGCGGTGCTGCGCCATGCGCAGGCGCGCGGGCTGATCGGCGAGGACGTGTGCGCGCGCCTGGCCGATGCTTACAACTTCCTGCGCACGCTCGAACACCGGCTGCAGTACCGCAACGACGCGCAGACGCACGCGATGCCGGTCGAGTCCGACGAACGCGCGGCGCTGGCTGCATCGCTCGGCTTTGCCGACTACGCGGCGCTGATGACGGTGCTGGATGAGCACCGGAACTTCGTCGAGGCGCAGTTCGACCAGATCTTCGCGGACAAGGTGAAGGGCGGCGGCCCTTGCGCGGCGGGTGACGACACGGCCGCCGCATGGATCTGGAGCGGCGCGTTGGGCGACGACGGCGAGGACGATGCGCTGGTCGCGCGCCTCGACGGCCTCGGCTTCGCCGATCCGGCCGCCGTGCTCGCTCGGCTGCGTGCGATCTGGCAATCGACGCGCTACATGGGCCTGCCGGAAAAGAGCCGGCAGCGCTTCGACAGCGTCGCGCAGCGGGCGCTCGAGGCCGCGCCGAACATCGACGCCGCACGCCGCGACGACACGATCGTGCGCCTGTTCGACCTGCTCGAGACGGTCAGCCGGCGCGGCGTCTATCTCGCGCTGCTGACCGAGTATCCGGCCGCGCTCGACCGCGTGCTGTCGGTGCTCGGCGCGACGCGCTGGGGCGGCGGATACCTGATTCGCCACCCGCAACTGCTCGACGAGCTGCTCGACGACGAGGCGATCGCGAGCCCGTTCGACTGGCCTGCGTTCAAGGACGCGCTGTGTGCGCGCCTCGCGGCGGCCGACGGCCCCGAGCAGCAGATGGACCTGCTGCGGCACGCGCAGCACGCGGAGGTGTTCCGGATCCTGCTGATCGACCTGGCCGGGCAGCTGTCGGTCGAGCACGTGAGCGACCGGCTGTCCGAGCTGGCCGACGCCGTGCTCGACGTGACGATCGAAGTCGTCTGGTCCCAGCTCGCGAAGCGCCATCGCGACGTGCCGAAGTTCGCGGTGATCGCGTACGGCAAGCTGGGCGGCAAGGAGCTCGGCTACGCATCCGATCTCGACCTGATCTTCCTGTACGACGACGCGGACGAGCGCTCGGCGGACGTCTACACGACCTTCACGCGGCGGCTCATCACGTGGCTCACCACGGCGACCGGGGCCGGCGCGCTGTTCGACATCGACCTGCGGCTGCGGCCGAACGGCGAGGCCGGGCTGCTCGTCACCGATCTCGATGCGTTCCGCCGCTACCAGCTGCGCGAGGGCGACGCCGCGAACACCGCGTGGGTGTGGGAGCACCAGGCGCTGACGCGTGCCCGCTACAGCGCGGGCGACGCGCAGATCGGCGCGGACTTCGAGGCGATCCGCCAGCAGGTGCTGACGACGCCGCGCGACGGCGGCGTGCTCGCGAAGGAGATCGTCGACATGCGCGGCAAGGTGTTTGCCGGCCATCCGAACCAGACCGACCTGTTCGACCTGAAGCACGATCGCGGCGGGATGGTCGACATCGAATTCATCGTCCAGTACTGGGTGCTGCTGCACGCGTCGAGCGACGCCGAGCTGATCCGCAACACGGGCAACATCGCGCTGCTGCGCGAGGTCGCGCGCTTCGGGCTGATGGGCGAGGACGAGGCCGAGCGCGTCGGCGCGGCCTACCGGAAGTACCGGAAGCTGCAGCACAAGCTGCGGCTCGACGGGATGGAGAAGGCGCGGGTCGATCCGGCCGTGGTGGCCGACGAGCGCGCAGCCGTGACGGCGCTGTGGGCGCGCGTGTTCGGGACGGCTGAAACGGGCGTTTGAGTCGGGCGTTCGAATCGGACGTTCGAATCGGGTGTTCGAATTCGTGGAGCAGGGCGGGTGCGATCGGGCGAGCGGCCGTGCGGTAAAAAAAGACCGGCGCATGCGCCGGTCTTTTTGCATTCGGCCGACGCGGTGCCCGCGTCAGGCCGCCAGCATTTCCTTCGCGTGCTTGCGCGTCGTGGCTGTGATCTCGAGCCCGCCGAGCATCCGCGCGACTTCCTCGATCCGGTTGGCGCGGTCGAGCGCGACGACCGTCGACACCGTGCCGCCGCGCTCGTCGGCGCCCTTCGCGACCTGGAAGTGGTGGTCGCCGCGCGCGGCGACCTGCGGCAGGTGCGTCACGCACAGCACCTGACGATCGCGCCCGAGCTGGTGCAGCAGGCGGCCGACCACTTCGGCGACGCCGCCGCCGATCCCCGTATCGACTTCGTCGAAGATCAGCGTCGGCGTCGGGCTCGCCGCGCTTGCGATCACCGCGAGCGCGAGGCTGATCCGCGCGAGTTCGCCGCCCGACGCGACCTTCGCGAGCGGCCGCAGCGGCACGCCGGGGTGGCCGGCGACCCGGAATTCGACCTGCTCGAGCCCGTGCGGGCCGCCGTCGGCGAGCGGGACGAGCGCGACTTCGAAGCTTCCGCCCGCCATCGACAGTTCCTGCATGCCGGCCGTGACGGCCGTGCCGAGCGCCTTGGCGGCCTGCGCGCGCGCCTTCGACAGATGCCCTGCATCGGCGAGGTAGGCTTCCCGCGCCTTGGCCTGCGTCGCCTCGAGCGCACCGAGATCGGCAGCCGCGTCGAGCGCGGCGAGCTGCGCGCGGCGTGCCGCGTGTTCTTCGTGCAGCGTGTCGGGCGGCAACCGGAACTTGCGGGCGGTCGAGTGCAGCGCATCGAGGCGCGTTTCGACCTGCGCGAGCCGCTCGGGATCGAGATCGACGCGCTGCGCATAGTGCGACAGCGAGTAGACGGCTTCCTGCAGCTGGATCTCGGCCGGTTCGAGCGACGCGAGCGCGTCGCCGAGCGCGGTGTCGTAGTCGGCCAGGCTGCGCAGCTTCGACACGATCGCGCCGAGCTGCGCGAGCATCGCGTCGTCGGCCTCGGACAACGCGTTGAGTGCGCCGCGCACGCCGTCGATCAGGTTCGCCGAATGCGACAGGCGCTTGTGCTCGTTGCTGACTTCGTCCCATTCGCCGGGCTGCGGCGCGAGCTTGTCGAGCTCGGCGAGCTGCCACGCGAGCTTTTCGCGTTCGAGCTGCAGCTCCCGCTCGTGCGCCTTCGCGGCCTCGATCGCCTGCGTCGCGTCGCGCCACACGCGCCACGCGCGCGCGACGTTCGCCGCATCGGCGACGAGCCCCGCGTGCGTGTCGAACAGCTCGCGCTGCGCGTCGGGCCGCATCAGCAGCTGGTGCGCATGCTGGCCGTGGATGTCGACGAGCATTTCGCCGAGTTCGCGCAGCTGCGCGAGCGTCGCGCTGGTGCCGTTGATGAACGCGCGCGACCGGCCGTTCGCGTCGATCACGCGGCGCAGCATCACGGTGTCCTCGGTGTCGAACGCGTGTTCGTCGAGCCAGCGCGCGACGCGGTCGTGCGGCGTGAATTCGGCGGTGATGTCGGCGCGGCCGCAGCCGGTGCGCACGACGCTCGCGTCGGCACGTTCGCCGAGCGCGAGGGCGAGGGCGTCGATCAGGATCGATTTCCCGGCGCCGGTTTCACCGGAAAAGACGGAAAAGCCGCTGTCGAATTCGAGATCGAGCGCGGCGACGATGACGAAGTCGCGGATCGAGAGGTGGCGGAGCATGGTGTCGGGCGGAGCGGCGTCAGGACGCCTTGTCGTCTTCGTTCGAGGCGTGTTCGTTCCAGTGCAGCTTCTTGCGCAGCGTCGCGTAGTAGCTGTAGCCGATCGGGTGCAGGAACGGCACCGTGTGCTTCGAGCGGCGCACCTCGATCGTGTCGTTCAGTTCGAGCGACGTGAACGACTGCATGTCGAAGTTCACGTTGACGTCGCGCCCGCCGACGATCTGGATCGCGATCTTCGAATCGTCGGGCAGCACGATCGGCCGGTTCGACAGCGCGTGCGGCGCGATCGGCACGAGCACGATACCCTGCAGCTGCGGATGGAGGATCGGGCCGGCCGACGACAGCGCGTAAGCGGTCGAGCCGGTCGGCGTGGCGACGATCAGGCCGTCCGAACGCTGGTTGTACATGTACCGGCCGTCGACCGACGCGCGCAGCTCGACCATCCCGGAGAAGCCGCTGCGGTTCACGACGACGTCGTTGAACGCGAGCGCGTGGTAGATCGGTTCGCCGTCGCGCATGATCCGGGCCTCGAGCAGCGAGCGCTCCTCGCGCTCGAACTTGCCCGACAGGATCACCGGGACGAGGGCCTGCATGTCGGCCGCCGCGATATCGGTGATGAAGCCGAGCCGCCCGTGGTTGATCCCGATCAGCGGTGTCTTGTATGGCGCGAGCTGACGGCCGATGCCGAGCATCGTCCCGTCGCCGCCCAGTACGACCGCCACGTCGGCGCGCGCCCCGATTTCGGCCGGGGTCAGCGCCGGGTAGCCGGTGATGCCGATCTCGCGCGCGGTCTCGGCTTCGAAGACGACCTCGAAGCCTCGCTTGGCGATGCAGGCGGCCAGCGTGGCGAGCGGCTCGGCGATGTTCGGCGTGTTGCTCCGGCCGACGAGCGCGACAGTGTTGAACTGATTACCGGTTTTCATGCCGGCATTACACCATAGCTCGTTGACGAAAAGAACCGGCTGTGCGCTGACGGGGCCGGATCGGGTCGGCCCGCGCATCGGTGGCCGACGCCACTCGCCGCGGTCGCGCGGTTGCGCTAAAATTTTCCACCATGCTAGATCCTCGCGCACGAACCCTCCTGAAAACCCTGATCGAACGGTATATCGCCGACGGTCAGCCAGTCGGATCGCGCACGTTGTCCCGTTACTCCGGGCTCGAGCTGAGCCCGGCGACAATCCGCAACGTGATGTCCGACCTGGAGGAGCTCGGCCTCGTGTCGAGCCCGCACACGTCGGCCGGCCGCGTGCCGACGCCGCGCGGCTACCGGCTGTTCGTCGACACGATGCTGACGGTCGAGGTGCCGATCGACGCCGAGGCCGTCGCGCGGCAGGTGCAGAACACGCTGCAGGCCGGCGAGCCGCAGCAGCGCGTCGTGGCGGCCGCCGCGAGCGTGCTGTCGAACCTGTCGCAGTTCGCGGGCGTCGTGCTGACGCCACGCCGCAGCCACGTGTTCAAGCAGATCGAGTTCATGCGCCTGTCGGACAAGCGCATCCTGCTGATCATCGTGACGCCCGAGGGTGACGTGCAGAACCGGATGCTCGCGACGCCGCGCGACTACTCGCCGTCGCAACTGACCGAGGCGTCCAACTACATCAACGCGCATTTCGCCGGACTGTCGTTCGACGAGGTGCGCCGTCGCCTGCGCGACGAGATCGACCAGTTGCGCGGCGACATGACCACGCTGATGCATGCGGCGGTGACGGCCAGCACCGAGGTGCCCGACACCGAGGACACCGTGCTGATTTCCGGCGAGCGCAACCTGCTCGAGGTGGCGGATCTGTCGTCCGACATGGCCCGGCTGCGCAAGCTGTTCGACGTATTCGACCAAAAGACGGGCCTCCTGCAACTGCTCGACGTGTCGAGCCACGCCCAGGGCGTGCAGATCTTCATCGGCGGCGAATCGACGCTCGTGCCGATCGAGGAAATGAGCGTCGTTACCGCCCCTTACGAGGTGAACGGGCAGATCGTCGGCACGCTCGGCGTGATCGGCCCGACCCGCATGGCGTACAACCGCGTGATCCCGATCGTCGACATCACCGCGCGGCTGCTGTCGCTCACGCTGAGCCAGCAGTAGCCTGCGAGCGCCAGCCCGATCCCGCCCCGTCATCGTGCCGCGGCGCCGCGTGCGCCGACAGTCGGCCGAACGGCCAGCCGACCGGCGCGAGGCGGCCCGCTATAATTGAGAGCCGTCCGGTCCCGTGCCCCGAGCACGTTCTTGCCCATGCGTTTCGATCTTGAGCCGCCTTCGAGTATCGCGGCTGCCCATCGCATCGGCGTGCTGCTGATCAATCTCGGCACGCCCGATGCGCCCACGCCGCGTGCCGTGCGGCGCTATCTGGCCGAATTCCTGTCGGATCCGCGGGTCGTCGAGATTCCGCAGGCCGTCTGGCAAGTGCTGCTGCGCACGCTGATCCTGCCGCTGCGCGGCCGCGCGTCCGCGAAGAAATACGCGGCCGTCTGGATGCCCGAGGGCTCGCCGCTGCGCGTGCATACCGTGCGCCAGACCGACGGCGTGCGGCACCTGCTCGCGTCGAACGGTTATCACGTGCAGGTCGACTACGCGATGCGCTACGGCAGTCCGAACATTTCGCACGCGCTCGCGCAGTTCAAGCGCGCCGGCGTCGAGCGCGTGCTGCTGATGCCGATGTATCCGCAATACTCGGCGTCGACCACGGCCACCGCATTCGACGCCGCATTCGACGCGCTCTCGCGCATGCGCAATCAGCCGGAGGTGCGCACGATACGGCACTACGCCGACCATCCGGCCTATATCCACGCGCTGGCCGAGCAGGTGCGCCAGTATTGGGCGCAGCACGGCCGGCCGGACTTCGCGGCCGGCGACAAGCTCGTGCTGAGCTTTCACGGCGTGCCGAAGCGCACGCTCGACCTCGGCGATCCCTATCACGACCAGTGCCAGCAGACGGGCGCACTGCTGATGGCCGCGCTCGGGTTGTCGACGACCGAGTGCCGCGTCACGTTCCAGTCGCGTTTCGGCAAGGCCGAATGGCTGCAGCCTTATACCGCGCCGACGCTGCGCGAGTTCGGCGAGGCCGGCGTACAGCGGGCCGACGTGTTCTGTCCCGGTTTCACGGCCGATTGCCTGGAGACGATCGAGGAGATCGGCATGGAAGTGCGCGACGAGTTCCTCGCCGGTGGCGGCAAGGCGTTCCACCGGATTCCGTGCCTGAACGGCGCGCCCGCGTGGATCGGCGCGCTCGGCGAGATCGTCGCCGAGAATCTGCAGGGCTGGCCGGTCAAGGCCGCGCAGCCCGAAACGGTGGGTGAGGTGCGATGAATTACAAGATTTCGACCGAACCGGGCGCGAAGCTGCGCATCGACAAATGGCTGTGGGCGGCCCGGTTCTTCAAGACGCGCTCGCTTGCAACCGATGCGGTCGACAAGGGGCACGTGAAGATCGGTGGGGCTGCAGTCAAGCCGGCGAAGGAAGTGCGCGTGGGCGACGAGGTCGAAATTGCGATCGACGGCATCGTCTGGCACATTGCCGTACTCGGCGTGTGCGACGTGCGCGGGCCGGCGAGCGTCGCGCAGACGCTTTACGAGGAAACGGAAGCGGGGCGGGCCGCACGGCTCGCCGAACTGGAGCGGCGGCGCACGTATCGCGAGCCGGCGGCCGAATTGCACGGCCGGCCGACGAAGCGCGACCGGCGCATCATCGACAGATTTTCTGGTGGGAGCTGAACATCTGGTCGAACGTCGCCCGCGCGCTCCCGTATTCGGTCGTGCGGTCGGTCACGGCTCCCGACAGGCAGATGGTGGTGGTGCCGGCAATGAGTACCAGCGCGACCACCGATATCGCAAAGGTCAGTTTCACGGTACTCCCCTCGAGAAGGGGTGAAAACGGCGCCAGGTGGTGGTGGTTGTAAGGCGTCGGTCAGCTAAGGGTAAACACGCTTTTCCGACGCTTGAGTGGAGTGTAGTGCAGCGGGACTGTGCCAAGCTAGTACTTGCCAGGTAAGCGTTGTTACAGCCCGTTTCGCCTGCTTTGGCGGACTATGCGTGCGATGCACCGGTGCGACGCGCGGTTGTTTCGCGGCATTGGAGAATGCCGGCGAATAACCCTCTTGAAATCGCAGTTTTCACCCTTATTTGCACCAGCAATGTGCGGTGCCGCCGGGTATACGGTCCGGCGGTTGCCGATTTGGCTTCAACCTCTAATCGACTTTCAGCGACATGGAAAACACGCAAGAGAACCCGTCTACCCAATCGGCCGAAGATATCGGCAGCGAGAAGCAGGCGGCGCAAGGCGCTGCTCCCGCCGCCGAAGCAGCCGACGCGGCGCTCGCGGAGGCTCAAGCCAAGGTCGCCGAGCTGCAGGAGAGCTACCTGCGGGCGAAGGCCGAGACCGAGAACGTCCGCCGCCGCGCGCAGGACGACGTCTCGAAGGCGCACAAGTTCGCGATCGAGAGCTTCGCGGAGCACCTGCTGCCCGTGCTGGACAGCCTGGAAGCAGCCGTCAACGATACGTCCGGCGACATCGCGAAGGTGCGCGAAGGCGTCGAACTGACGCTGCGCCAGCTGACGAGCGCACTCGAGAAGGGCCGCGTCGTCGCGATCAACCCGGTCGGCGAGAAGTTCGATCCGCACCAGCACCAGGCGATCTCGATGGTGCCGGCCGAGCAGGAGCCGAACACCGTCGTCACGGTGCTGCAGAAGGGTTACACGATCGCCGACCGCGTGCTGCGTCCGGCGCTCGTCACCGTCGCGCAGCCGAAGTAAGGGCGTCGCGATGGTGCCCGCCGGCGTCGATCCGGCCGCATTTGACGCGTTCGACATGCAGGCGCTGGACGCCGGCACGTTCGACGCGGCGATCGACGGCGCGGGGGACGCGCTTGCGGTGGTGTTCTTCTGGGGCGTCGACTGCTTCAACTGCGAGATCGCGAAGAAGGCGATGCTCGCCCAGCCCGACGCCATCCGCGCGCTGGGCTTGAAGTGGTTCCATTGCAACGTGTACGAACACCACCAGCTGGGGCGCCGCTTCGGGCTGCACGGTGTGCCGACGTGGTTCTTCTTCCACCGCGGCAAGCGGCTCGGCCGCGCGACGGGCTGGCATGGCCTCGCGCAGTTCCAGGCGGCCGTGTCGGCGGCGCGCGCGAAAATCGCAGCGGCGGGCAGCGATCCCCTAGCCGGCGGCGATTGAAAAAATTTAATATCCGCATCGCTCGGCGGGTCTTGAAAACGGATCGGCCGGACGCATTTCGGGAACAGAGTTGAATTCTGGCGCGCGAAACCGCCCCAAAACGCGGGGTTTTGCGCAGCAAACAAGCATTTCTGGAGATTAGGAAAAATGGGAAAGATCATCGGTATTGACCTCGGCACCACGAACTCGTGCGTTGCCATCATGGAAGGCAACCAGGTCAAGGTCATCGAGAACTCGGAAGGCACGCGCACCACGCCGTCGATCATCGCCTACATGGACGACAACGAAGTGCTCGTCGGCGCGCCGGCCAAGCGTCAATCGGTGACCAACCCGAAGAACACGCTGTTCGCAGTGAAGCGCCTGATCGGCCGCCGCTTCGAAGAGAAGGAAGTCCAGAAGGACATCGGCCTGATGCCTTACAGCATCATCAAGGCCGACAACGGCGATGCATGGGTCGAAGCGCACGGCGAAAAGCTCGCGCCGCCGCAGGTTTCGGCGGAAGTGCTGCGCAAGATGAAGAAGACGGCCGAAGACTACCTCGGCGAGCCGGTCACGGAAGCCGTGATCACGGTGCCGGCGTACTTCAACGACAGCCAGCGCCAGGCAACCAAGGATGCCGGCCGCATCGCAGGCCTCGAAGTCAAGCGGATCATCAACGAGCCGACCGCAGCCGCGCTCGCGTTCGGCCTCGACAAGGCCGAGAAGGGCGACCGCAAGATCGCCGTGTATGACCTCGGCGGCGGTACGTTCGACGTGTCGATCATCGAAATCGCGGACGTCGACGGCGAAATGCAGTTCGAAGTGCTGTCGACCAACGGCGACACGTTCCTCGGCGGCGAAGACTTCGACCAGCGCATCATCGATTACATCATCGGCGAGTTCAAGAAGGAGCAGGGCGTCGACCTGTCGAAGGACGTGCTCGCGCTGCAGCGCCTGAAGGAAGCCGCTGAAAAGGCGAAGATCGAGCTGTCGTCGAGCCAGCAGACCGAAATCAACCTGCCGTACATCACGGCGGACGCGTCGGGCCCGAAGCACTTGAACCTGAAGATCACCCGCGCGAAGCTGGAGGCGCTGGTGGAAGATCTCGTCGAGCGCACGATCGAACCGTGCCGCATCGCGATCAAGGACGCAGGCGTCAAGGTGTCGGACATCGACGACGTGATCCTGGTCGGCGGCCAGACGCGCATGCCGAAGGTCATGGAGAAGGTGAAGGAGTTCTTCGGCAAGGATCCGCGCCGTGACGTGAACCCGGACGAAGCCGTCGCGGTTGGCGCGGCGATCCAGGGCCAGGTCCTGTCGGGCGACCGCAAGGACGTGCTGCTGCTCGACGTGACCCCGCTGTCGCTCGGCATCGAGACGCTCGGCGGCGTGATGACGAAGATGATCAGCAAGAACACGACGATTCCGACGAAGCACGCGCAAGTGTATTCGACGGCGGACGACAACCAGGGCGCCGTGACGATCAAGGTGTTCCAGGGCGAACGCGAAATGGCAGCCGGCAACAAGCTGCTCGGCGAGTTCAACCTCGAAGGCATCCCGCCCGCACCGCGCGGCGTGCCGCAGATCGAAGTGACCTTCGACATCGACGCGAACGGCATCCTGCACGTCGGCGCGAAGGACAAGGCGACCGGCAAGGAAAACAAGATCACGATCAAGGCGAACTCGGGTCTGTCCGAGGCTGAAATCGACCAGATGATCAAGGACGCGGAAGCGAACGCAGCGGAAGATCACAAGCTGCGCGAGCTGGCCGATTCGCGCAACCAGGGCGATGCGCTGGTCCACAGCACGAAGAAGGCGCTGACCGAGTACGGCGACAAGCTGGACGCGGGCGAGAAGGAAGCGATCGAAGCGTCGCTGAAGTCGCTCGAGGAAGTGCTGAAGGACACGTCGGCCGACAAGGCTGCGATCGACGCGAAGGTCGAGGAACTCGGCAAGGTTTCGCAGAAGCTCGGCGAAAAGATGTACGCCGACATGCAGGCCCAGCAAGCGGGTGCGGCCGGCGCAGCGGGTGCCGCGGAAGGTGCGGCCCACGCGGGCGGCGCGCAACAGGCTGCCGACGATGTCGTCGACGCCGAGTTCAAGGAAGTGAAGAAGGACTAAGCCGGGTTGCCCCGGTGCCGCACGCCGCGCGCGCAACACGCGCGCGGCGCGGCTGACGGGCTGGCTGACAAGCGGTCTGTCTTTCCTTCCGGATGGCCGGATCGACTCCACGCCTGGCGGGCTTTGCGGCCCTCCGGGCACATTTGTTTTTTGGCGGGTGCTGCACGAGCCGTCCGCGGACGGGCGCAGCGCCAGACGAGTCGAGAGACTTTACTGCGGGCGAAAGGAGCCGCCGCGTGCGCGATGCGTGGCGGCACAGTGAATCGATATGGCGAAACGGGATTACTACGAGGTTCTGGGCGTCGCGAAGAATGCGAGCGACGACGAAATCAAGAAGGCATATCGCAAGCTTGCGATGAAGTATCACCCTGACCGCAATCCGGACAACAAGGATGCGGAAGAGCATTTCAAGGAGGTGAAGGAAGCCTACGAAATGCTCTCGGACAGCCAGAAGCGGGCCGCGTACGACCAGTACGGCCATGCGGGCGTCGATCCGAACATGGGCGGTGCGGGCGCACAGGGCTTCGGCGGCTTCGCGGATGCGTTTGGCGACATCTTCGGCGACATCTTCGGCCAGGCCGCGGGCGGCGCCGCGCGCGGCGGCCGTGGCGGCCCGCAGGTGTATCGCGGTGCCGACCTGCGCTACAGCATGGAAATCACGCTCGAGCAGGCCGCACACGGCTACGACACGCAGATCCGCGTGCCGAGCTGGGTGTCGTGCGAGGTCTGCCACGGGTCGGGTGCGAAGCCCGGCACGAAGCCGGAAACCTGCCCGACCTGTCATGGCCAGGGCACGGTGCGCATGTCGCAGGGCTTCTTCAGCATCCAGCAGACCTGCCCGAAGTGCCACGGCACGGGCACCTACATCCCCGAGCCGTGCGTGCATTGCCACGGGTCGGGCAAGGTGAAGGAAACCAAGACGCTCGAAGTGAAGATCCCGGCCGGGATCGACGACGGGATGCGCATCCGCTCGGCCGGCAACGGCGAGCCGGGCATCAACGGCGGGCCGCCGGGCGACCTGTACGTCGAGATCCACATCAAGCCGCACTCGGTGTTCGAGCGCGACGGCGACGATCTCCACTGCCAGATGCCGATCCCGTTCACGACCGCCGCGCTCGGCGGCGAGATCGAGGTGCCGACGCTGGCCGGCCGCGCATCATTCCCGGTGCCGGAAGGCACGCAGTCGGGCAAAACGTTCCGGCTGCGCGGCAAGGGCATCAAGGGGCTGCGTTCGAGCATCGCGGGCGATCTGTACGTGCACGTGCAGGTCGAGACGCCCGTGAAGCTGACCGACAACCAGCGCGACCTGCTCAAGCAGTTCGAGAAGTCGCTGGCCGAGGGCGGCGCGCGTCACAGCCCGCAGAGCAAGAGCTGGTTCGACCGTGTGAAGAGCTTCTTCGAGTAACTCGAGTAACAGCATGACTGAAGGCAACGAGAGCGCGTCGTTCGCGCTCTTGGACGATTGCGACTCGACCGCGTCCGCGCGGTCGAGTCGTTTGTATTCGGGATTCGTGCGCGAACGCGTATGCACGGATCCGGCGCGGCTCGACGCAGTCGATGCGGCGGTGGCGCAGGACCTGCGCAACGGGCTGCATGCGGTCGTCGTCGGCGATTACGAATTCGGACGTAACCTGCAAAAAGCGCAGCCGGGCCATGCCCCGCTGCGCTTTTTGCTGTATGCGCGCTGCGAACGCCTGTCGCGCGACGAAGTCGACGCGTGGCTCGCGCAGCAGGACGGCGGCAGCGACGCGCCGTCGATCGCGGGTGTCGCGCATGTCGCGAAGAGCGTATCGCGCGATGCGTTCGATGCGGCGATCGACGCGGTGCACGACGCGCTGCGCGCGGGCGATTCGTATCAGGTCAATTACACGTACCGGCTGAACTTCGACGTGTTCGGCACGCCGCTCGCGCTGTACCGGCGGCTGCGTGCGCGCCAGCCGGTGCGCTACGGCGCGCTGGTCGCGTTGCCCGACGGTGCGTGGGTCGTGTCGTGTTCGCCCGAGCTGTTCGTCGAGAAGCACGGCGACGTGCTGCGCGCGCGGCCGATGAAGGGCACCGCACCCCGTTCGGCCGACCCTCGCGACGATGCGGCGGCGGCCGCGTTCCTCGCGAACGATCCGAAGAACCGCGCGGAAAACGTGATGATCGTCGACCTGCTGCGCAACGACGTATCGCGGATCGCGCGCACCGGGACGGTTCGCGTGCCGGCGCTGTTCTCCGTCGAGCCGTATGCGTCGGTGTGGCAGATGACGTCGACGGTCGAGGCCGGCTGGCGCGAAGGGACGACGTTCGCGCAGATGCTGCGTGCGCTGTTTCCGTGCGGATCGATCACGGGCGCGCCGAAGTACAAGACGATGCAGTTGATCGATGCGATCGAGTCGACACCGCGCGGCCTCTATACGGGCGCGATCGGCTGGCTTGACGCCGCGAAGCAAGGCGCCGATTCCGACGTGCCGGGTGAGCGCCTGGCCGGGTGTGGCGATTTTTGCCTGTCGGTCGCGATCCGGACGCTGACGCTCGATGCTACCGGTGAAGGTGCTGACCGCGAAGGTGCGACCGGCGCCGAATCACGCAGTCCGGCAACGCCAATCGCCGGCCGGCGCCGTGGCACGATGGGGGTCGGCGCGGGCATCGTGCTCGACAGTGTCGCGGCCGACGAATATGCGGAGTGCGAATTGAAAGCACGATTCCTGACGGATGCCGATCCCGGCTTCCAGCTGTTCGAAACGACCGCCGCCACGCGTGCGGACGGCATCCGGCACCTCGATCGTCATCTCGCGCGGCTGCAGCGTAGCGCGGATGCGTTCGGCTTCCGCTTCGACCCCGAGGCGCTACGTCGCGAGATCGACGCGCGCTGTGCGGCGCTCGACGGCGACGACGCCTACCGGATGAAGCTCGCGCTCGCGAAGGACGGCACGATCGAGATCGTCGCGGCACCGCTCAAGCCATTGCCGGCGGGGCCGGTCGGCGTGTTGCTGGCGTCCGCGCACGGCTTCGCATCGACCCGTGCGAGCGATGCGCTGCTGCTGCACAAGACGACGCGCCGCGCCGAATACGATCGCGCGTGGCAGGCGGCGGAGGCGCTCGGGTGCTTCGACATGCTGTTCGTCAACGAGCGCGGCGAGGTGACGGAAGGCGGGCGCTCGAACCTGTTCGTGAAGCTCGACGGCCAGTGGGTAACGCCGCCGCTCGAATCCGGCGTGCTGCCGGGGGTGATGCGTGGCGTGTTGCTCGACGATCGCGTGTTCGGCGCGACGGAGCGGGTCGTGACCCGCGACGATCTCGCGCGTGCGGAGGCGCTGCTGCTGACCAACGCACTGCGCGGCGCGCTCGACGCGGTACTGAAGTAACCGGTAGCCGGCAACTTGCAGCGTATGAAAGAAAAAGCGCGGCGCCCCGCAAAGGGCGCCGCGCTTTTTTTACATCGAGGCACCGGCGCACGCGCCGCAGGCCCGCCTCGGACGTCAGAACGAATGTTCCGGCCCAGGGAACGAACCATCCTTCACCGCGTGCACGTACGCTTCGACGGCCGCCTGAATGTTCGGCTGACCCTGCATGAAATCCTTCACGAAGCGCGGCCGCTTGCCGGGGAACACGCCGAGCATGTCGTGCAGCACGAGCACCTGGCCCGAGCAGTCGACGCCCGCCCCGATGCCGATCGTCGGAATCTTGAGCATGTGCGTGACTTCGGAGGCGACGAGCGTCGGCACGGCTTCGAGCACGACGAGCTGCGCGCCCGCATCCTCGATCGCGCGCGCGTCGCGCAACAACTGGGCGGCACCGGCTTCGGTCTTGCCTTGCACCTTGAAGCCGCCGAACGCGTGCACCGATTGCGGCGTGAGGCCCACGTGCGCGCATACGGGCACCGCGCGCTCGACGAGGAAGCGGATCGTCTCGGCGAGCCATTCTCCGCCTTCGAGCTTGACCATCTGCGCGCCGGCACGCATCAGCTTGACGGCACTCGCGAACGCCTCGGCCGGCGTACCGTACGTGCCGAACGGCAGATCGGCGACGACCAGCGCGCGCGGCTGCGCGCGGGCGACACAGGCGGTGTGATACGCGATGTCGTCGAGCGACACGGGCAGCGTGGTCGTTTGGCCCTGCAGCACGTTGCCGAGCGAATCGCCGATCAGCAGCACGTCGACGCCCGAACGGTCGAGCAGTGCGGCAAAGCTCGCGTCATAGCAGGTGAGCATCGCGATCTTCTCGCCGGCGACGCGCATTGCCTGCAGCTTGGGCACCGTGACGGCAGGCCGGCTCGATTCCTGGAGATAGGTCATGGGAAATCCGGTTCGGATGGGTAAGGAACGACAGGCGAGGACGCGTCAGCGCGTCGTCTCGCCCTTGACGAAGAATTCCTTGCGGCCGCGCATCGTCTCGATGCGCTCGACCAGCAGGGCGAGATCTTCGGGGGAATCCTGCGGGTTCAGGTGTTCCGCGGCGACCGTCAGCACCGGCGTGCGGTCGTAGTGGTAGAAGAATTCGTTGTACGCGTCGACGAGCGAGCGCAGGTACGCGTCGCTGATCTGCAGCTCCATCGGCAGCCCGCGCTTCTGGATGCGCGAGAACAGCACTTCGGGGCTCGCCTGCAGGTAGACGACGAGGTCGGGCGACGGCGCCTGCGGCACGTCCACGTGCGTGGCGACCGAACGGTAGAGCTGCCACTCGTCTTCCGGCAGGTTCAGCCGCGCGAAGATGTCGTTTTTCTGCGGCATGAAATCGGCGATGACCGGGCGGCCCGTTTCGAGCGCACCGATCAGCTCGCGGGCCTGCTGCGCACGCTGCAGCGCGAACGACAGCTGCACGGGCAGCGCGTAGCGCGCGGTATCGCGATAGAAGCGTTCGAGGAACGGGTTGTCCTGCGGGCGCTCAAGCAGCGTCTGCATCGACCAGCGTTCGGCGAGCAGGCGCGCGAGCGTCGTCTTGCCGACGCCGATCGGGCCTTCGATCACGAGATAGCGGTGCGGGGCGCGCAGGTCGGGCGCAGTGACGGTGAGGGGTGTCGGGGTCATCGGCAGCGGTTCTTGTCGGCGTCTGCGCTGGCGGCGAGCGCCTTCTGCATCAGGCACTGGCAGGTCTGCACCTTCTCGACACACTGATCCGCGACGGCGGCGAGGAAGGTATCTGCACGGCCGCGCGCGGGAATGTCGAGTGCGGGCTCGATCTCCACGAGCGGCACGAGCGCGAACGCGCGATCGGTGAGGCGCGGGTGCGGGACGATCAGGTCGGGTTCGTCGATCGAGTCGGCGCCGAACAGCAGGATGTCGAGGTCGAGCGTGCGCGGCGCGTTGCGATACGGGCGCTCGCGGCCGAAGTGATGTTCGATCTTCTGGCAGAGCGCGAGCAGCTCGCGCGCCGACAGCGTCGTGTCGAGCTTGACGACGCAGTTGTAGTAGTCGTCGCCGCCCGCTTCGAAGGGCGCCGTGCGATACAGGCTCGATTTGCCGAGGATCGAGATGGTGCGCTGCTGCGCGAGGCACACCACCGCGTCCTTCAGGGTCTGGCGCGCATCGCCGAGATTCGCCCCCAGTCCGATATATGCAACCGTCATGGCATCACTTCCTACGTCGTTCGCCGTCGTGCGCGTCAGTCGTCGGAACCGCCCGAGGTGTCCGGTGCCTGCTCGGCGGCACCTTCACCCGGCTTGCGGTTTCGCGCACCGCCGCGGCGGCGCCGCTTGCGGGGCGATTTTTCCTTCGAGCCGCCCTGCGTGAGCAATGCCTCGCGAGCGGCCGCGTCGCCTTCGATGAAATCCGTCCACCACTGTCCGACTTCCGCATCGAGCTCGCCGGATTCGCAGCGTAACAGGAGGAAATCATACCCCGCTCTAAACCTTTGGTGTTCCAGCAGCCTCATCGCGCTGCGGCCCGAGCGTTTCTCGAGGCGCAGCTGCAGGCCCCAGATCTCGCGCATGTCGGCCGAGTAGCGCTTGTGGATCGCGAGTTTCTCGGTCTGCATGTCGAGCACGTCGTCCATCGCGCGATGGAGCGCCGGCACCGGGATTTCGCCTTCGGCCGTGTATTGCTCGAAGCGCTGGCGCATGTCGTGCCACAGCAGCGTCGCGAACAGGAAGCCCGGCGATACCGTCTTGCCGGCGCGCACGCGTGCATCGGTGTTGTTCAGCGCGAGCGTGATGAATTTCTCGCCCTGCGGCTGTTCGAGCACGACGTCGAGCAGCGGCAGCAGCCCGTGGTGCAGGCCTTCCTTGCGCAGCCGCTGCAGGCACGCGAGCGCGTGGCCCGACAGCAGCAGCTTCAGCATTTCGTCGAACAGGCGCGCGGCCGGCACGTTGTTGATCAGGTCGGCGAGCGCGTTGATCGGCTCGCGCGTGTGCGGCTCGATCTCGAAACCGAGCTTCGCCGCGAAGCGCACGACGCGCAGCATCCGCACCGGATCCTCGCGGAAACGCGTGGCCGGATCGCCGATCATCCGCAACAGGCGGGCGCGCACGTCGGCCATCCCGTCGTGGTAGTCGAGCACCGTCTGCGTCGACGGGTCGTAGTACATCGCGTTGATCGTGAAGTCGCGACGTGCGGCGTCTTCGTGCTGCTCGCCCCACACGTTGTCGCGCAGCACGCGGCCGCTCGCGTCGACCGCATGGGTGCGGCGATCGAGTTCGTCGCGCTTCAGGCGCTTCGGCGGCTCGGCAGCGGCCGCCTCGGGCGGCGCATCGACCAGCGCGCGGAACGTCGACACCTCGATCAGCTCCTGGCCGAACTGCACGTGGACGATCTGGAAGCGGCGGCCGATCAGGCGCGCGCGGCGGAACAGGCGCTGAACTTCGGTCGGCGTCGCATCGGTCGCGACGTCGAAGTCCTTCGGCGCGATGCCGAGCAGCAGGTCGCGTACCGCACCGCCGACGATGAAGGCGCGGAAGCCCGCCTGCTGCAGCGTGTCGGTCACGCGCACGGCATTCTTCGAGATCAGCGCCGGGTTGATGCCGTGTACGCTGGCCGGCACGACGGTCGGCTCATGGTTGCTGCGCGGCTTTTTCGTGCCGCCGCGGGCGCCTTTCGGGGCACGCGGGGTAGCAGGGGCCGCTTCGTCGGCCGGGGCCGCTGCGGGAGAGGTTTGCTCGGTTTCGTCCTGGCCGAGCAGTTTGCGAATGAATTTTTTGATCACGACGTTCAGAAGAGATCGAGGATGCGCCAGCCGCGGTTGCTTGCATGCGCGCGCAGCGTGTCGTCAGGGTTGGTCGCGATCGGGTCGGTGACTTTCTCGAGCAACGGGATGTCGTTGTGCGAGTCGCTGTAGAAGTAGGTGTGCGTGAAGTCGCTCCATTGCTTGCCGAGCGACGCGAGCCACGCTTCGGTCCGCACGATCTTGCCTTCGCGATAGCTCGGCGTGCCCGTCGGCCGGCCCGTGTATGGCGAATCGGGATGCCCGTCGGTCGTCTCGACCTCGCAGGCGATCAGCGTGTCGACGCCGAACGCGGTGGCGATCGGGCGCGTGATGAATTCGTTGGTCGCCGTCACGACGCAGCACAGGTCGCCCGCATCGAGGTGCTTGCGCACGAGTTCGAGCGCGGCGGGCGTCATGGCGGGCCGGATCACCTCGTGCATGTACTGCTCGTGCCATTGCGCGAGCTGCGCACGCGAATACTTCGCGAGCGGCGTGAGCATCGCCGTGAGGTACGCGTGGATGTCGAGCTTGCCGGCCTTGTAGTCGGCGAAGAACTGGTCGTTCTGACGCGAGAAGCTTTCCGCGTCGACGATGCCGAGCTTCACCATGAAGCGGCCCCATTCGTGGTCGCTATCGGTCGGGATCAGCGTGTGATCGAGGTCAAAGAGTGCCAGATTAGTCATGGAAGCGCATTTTACTCGAAGCGGTTCGGGCCCGTGCCCGGTGGGGTGATGTCGTCGCCGGGACGCGCCAGCATGCGGCGCAGCAACGGCAGCGTGACGGCGCGTTTCTGCTCGAGCGAGAAGCGGTCGAGCGCGTCGAGCAGCGCCATCAGGCTCGGCATGTCGCGGCGGAAATGGGTCAGCAGGTAGGCGGCGATGTCGTCGGTGAGCGCGATCCCGCGTTCCTTCGCCGCGAGCTTGAGCACGGCGATCTTGCCGGCATCGGACGGCGGCGACAGGTGGAACACGAGCCCCCAGCCGAGGCGCGTGCGGAGATCCTCGCGCACGTCGAGCGCGAGCGGCGCCGCGGGGCCCGCCGCGACGAACGCGCTCGACGGGTGCGCGCGCACTTCGTTGAACAGGTTGAACAGCGCGACCTGCTGGGTGTCGCTCATCCGGTCGCAGTCGTCGATCGCGTAGATGCCGATGCGCGGGTCGAACGTGAACGCGCCGAGCGGGCTTTGCGGTGTGAGATAACGCGCATAGCCGTACGAGGCGTCGCTCACGAGCGCCTGCAGCAGATGGGTGCGGCCGCATCCGGGCTCGCCCCAGATATAGAACGACCGGTCCGGCACGGGGCCCGCCGCGAGCGCGAGGTCGAGCTTCTGCAGGCGCGAGATGAGCTCGTCGTTCTCCTCGTTCATGATGAAGTTGTCGAACGTGGCGGGCGGCGGCGTGCCGAGATCGAGCGTCAGTTGACGGGACACAACAGTCACAATGCGGGTCGGTTGAAAATACGCGTGCCGTACGCCGGGCACGCGCCGGGAACTGCGCCTTCGCGGGCTTCACGCGCGCCCGCACGCACGGCGCCACGCCGGTTTCGGCGCGGTTCGCTCGGCGATGAAAACGGGGACGTGTTGACCAAGATGCAATCCCTGACGATTCGGTGCTGGGAATTCCGGCCAACGGGCCGGCTTCGGGTAAAATCGCATTTTACCGACCTTCTCGCATTCCCCCATGAATCCTCCGAAATCCGCTCCCGACGCCCAAGGTCTGTCCTATCGCGACGCAGGCGTCGACATCGACGCGGGCGACGCGCTCATCGACAAGATCAAGCCTTTTGCGAAGAAAACCCTGCGCGACGGCGTGCTCGGCGGCATCGGCGGGTTCGGCGCGCTGTTCGAAGTACCGAAGAAGTACAAGGAGCCCGTGCTCGTGTCGGGCACCGACGGCGTGGGCACCAAGCTCAAGCTGGCCTTTCATCTGAACAAACACGACACCGTCGGCCAGGATCTCGTCGCGATGAGCGTGAACGACATCCTCGTGCAGGGCGCCGAGCCGCTGTTCTTCCTCGACTACTTCGCGTGCGGCAAGCTCGACGTCGATACCGCGGCAACGGTCGTCAAGGGCATCGCGCAGGGTTGCGAACTGTCCGGCTGCGCGCTGATCGGCGGTGAAACGGCCGAAATGCCGGGCATGTACCCGGACGGCGAATACGACCTGGCCGGCTTCGCGGTCGGCGCGGTCGAGAAGAGCAAGATCATCGACGGCAGCACGATCGCCGAGGGCGACGTGGTGCTGGGCCTCGCTTCGAGCGGCATCCACTCGAACGGCTTCTCGCTCGTGCGCAAGATCATCGAGCGCGCGAACCCCGACCTGTCGGCCGATTTCCACGGCCGCTCGCTCGCCGACGCGCTGATGGCACCCACGCGCATCTACGTGAAGCCGCTGCTCGCGCTGATGCAGAAGCTGTCGGTGAAGGGCATGGCGCACATCACCGGCGGCGGCCTCGTCGAGAACATTCCGCGCGTGCTGCGCGAAGGCCTCACCGCCGAGCTCGACCAGAACGCGTGGCCGCTGCCGCCGCTGTTCAAGTGGCTGCAGGAGCACGGCGGCGTCGCCGACGCGGAAATGCACCGCGTGTTCAACTGCGGGATCGGCATGGCCGTGATCGTTTCGGCGGCCGATGCCGACGCAGCGATCGCCGACCTGACCGCCGCCGGCGAACAGGTGTGGAAGATCGGCACCGTCCGTGCGACCCGCGAAGGCGAGGCGCAGACCGTCGTGGTGTAACGCGGTCGTCGTGGTTCGCAAATCACGACAGCGCGCGGCTTCAGTCATCAGGAAACCCGGCATGCGCCGGGTTTTTCACATGTGCCCGAGCGAGTGTCGAAATCGTTTGTCGGATGCGTACTGGAGGCCGAGGCTGCCTGGGCGGGGAGCACGCATTGTCCATGTGACTAGTGGCTTCGGCCCGTCGGTGGTGCTGTTCCTGTTCGTTTATCCGTGACGATTCGGTGGAGCGACGTGGCACGATTTTTCGGATTAAGACAATTCATATGCCTGATCGCGGCCCTGACGGCGCATGCTGCAATGGCGGGGCCGTCGGAGCCCGCCCTGTCGGGACAACGGTTAGTAGGCGAGCCGTCCGCGGCCTCGGGAGCGCAGGGGGCAGACATAGCCGTAACCGAGGAGCCGCTCGTGGGACCGGATGCAAAGTCCGGACATATGAAACCCGCGGGGATCACGGCTGGTGGCACGCGTGCCGGGGACAGGGACGAAGCGAATGGCCAGATGATGTACAAGGGCATCTGTGCCGGTTGCGTGTCGTTTGATGCATATCAGACAACGCTTACCATCCCGGAAGGCACAACGGTCACAGGCGTGACCGGCTATGCGAGCTATTTGAACAACCGGAATCCGTCTACGGGGCACGGAACGTCCGGAAATGGCATCAATTTCTTCAGTGTGCAGATCTGCGGTGTCACGGAAGCCGCCTGCTGGGCAAGCAACCATATCCTGATTGACAACGACAGATGGAAGGCATCGGACGTGAAGGGAGTGCAATTGAATGCCGTTGAATACGACTTCAATGCAACCTCTCCGGATACGAACGTGCAGGGCCCGACTCTGACTGGCAGTTCGCTGGTTCAGCCCAAAGCGGCGGTCGGTTTTACCGTGGGATCGTTGTCCACGCAGGATCGGTCGCTTGCCAAATGGACATATGCATTTGTGACCCAGGACGGTGTAGCAGCCAACGCCTTTCATATTGGGGCGCTGGCCGTTGGCGGATCCAATGTGCCGAGCCAGCCCGTCACCTTTAATTATTTCGATGCACGCGGCGTGGTGAAGGCGTGGCGCCAGCAAGTGCTTGCGAGCGGCGACTTTTCGATCGGAGATGGTGCCGACTCCCACGCGATCGAACTGCAAAACGCGACACGTATCGGGCGGCGCACTGGTCCGGCTTTGCTGGAAATTGATGGTGCCGCCGGACGGTCAGGAACGTTGCAATGGAGTGATGCCGGGGCTGGCAAGTGGCAGATCGGGAAGCAAAGCTCGAATTGCTTTTTTGCCTTCGATGTCGCGGCCGGCAAATATATCTGGCAGATGTGCAGCAACGGAAGCTTCGTATTCCATGCACCGATCGCGCACATGGCTCAGACGGTCGACAAGTCCTATTCATACAACACGCCTGTGTCCGGCAGCGCCGTCATGATTGCGCGAGGTTCCGAGACGGCAATCGTCGATCCTCGTGCGCCACTCGCGATGCTGGCAATTGTGCTACCGGCGTGTGATGCCGAGTATGACGGTTCGATGGCGAGATTTTCTTCCACGAAACCGATCGGGGCGTTGACTGTTCGCGCAGCGTCAGGGAAGATTGCAAATCGTCCTAAATCGCTATTACCAGGGCTGGGACACGGGTTTCTGTGCCGGGGATCCGATACCACTTGGTACATGCTCTATTAAGGCTGCGTTGACGTTGCATGTCTTTATGCTTGGTTTGCAAGGCGAATTGCGTTTCGACCTGAGCAAATTTGCTATGGAAATGCGATAGGCACCTTGGTGCTTTGCGATGCAATGATCCGGGTATTCCCTTATTGCTGTGTCGTAGAGAAATGACGTTCTGGCGCCGTGCTCGTGATTGTGCGGGGCGCGCGAAACTGTCAGGCCGCTAAAGATAATTCATGTCGTCCGTGCCAGGCGTCGTGAATTGTGACGCGGTGATTTCCGTGCGCTATTTCCGGTATGGCCGCGAATGGCTCCGCACGTCTGTGGTCGTTCCCTCGGAGAAATGGACCGGTTTTCCCCCGTTCTGTTTGCAATTGAAACTCGCCCGCTGTACTAGAGTGTCGGCGAGGGATCGGGAGGACCTATCGATGCTGGTCGAGGCCAGCGGGAAGGTGATAGTTGCAACCGCGGGCGCGAACGTGCCAAAACGTCGGCGGTTGGTCCTGATCGCCGGTATGAAGGTGTGTCGAGATTTTTTCGCGTCAGGTATCGGTGCGACGGAATCGTCGTGTGACGCGATATCGCGGCACGCCGCGAAGCATTGGACTTCGCATTGATTTTTTCCGTGTATATACATGAAAAATATTCTCAATAATTTTCTGAGGCAGCTCGAAGTTGCCCCGGATCAATTGCTCTACACGATAGTCAACAGCGGCTCGGATGAGGCCCTGACATATCGCCAGCTTAGGGATGGGGCGCTTCGCTATGCATCTCTCCTCAAGAAGAGGGGGGCATCTTCTGGTGATGTCGTTCTGATTTCGCTGAAGCTCGAGCCTGATCTCATCTTTGCTTTTCTCGGGGCGCTGATGGCCGGGTGTGTGCCGTCGATGATGCCGTTTCCGTCGATCAAGCAGGATCCGGGGTTGTTCTGGTCGAGTCATGATCAGTTGTTCCGTCACATAGGCAGTGGCTTCTTTATTACGTTTGAGGAAAACGTTGCGCAGGTCGAGGCGAATATCACGCCTGGTGTGTTGACCATTCTGACACCCGCAGACGCGGCAGATGCGCCGGATCGCGTTGACATCCATCAGTGGGCCGATCAGGAAATTTGCTGTCTGCAGCACAGTTCAGGTACGACCGGGTTGAAGAAAGGGGTGACGCTGACTTCGCGTGCGATCGTGGATCAAGTTTCGAGCTACGCCACGTCGCTTGGCCTGGACGATTGCGACACGATTGTGTCGTGGCTGCCTCTGTATCACGACATGGGTTTTGTCGCGACATTCCTGATGCCGCTCGTGCGTGGCAATCATTCGGTGATCATGAGTCCGTTCGAATGGCTTGTGGATCCGTTCGAACTGTTCCGCCTGATTGAGCGTCACGACGGCAAATTCATCTGGCTGCCGAACTTCGCGTTCAATCACCTCGCACGCAGTGCACGAGATACCGATAGCGCGGACCTGTCCGGTGTGAAGGCGTTCATCAATTGCTCCGAGCCGTGCAAGGTCGAGACGTTCGAGAATTTTCTTGCCGCGTTCGAGCGGCTTGGTGTTCGACGAGAGCAACTGCAGGTTTCGTATGCGATGGCGGAGACCGTATTTGCCGTGACGCAAACGGCCATCGGTACGCCGACGCGCAGCATCGCCATATCGCAGAGTGCGCTGCGCGAGCAACAGCGGATTTCATTCGATGGCGCGGATCCCGTTCGTCTTCTGAGTGCTGGCAAACCGATTGACGGAATCGAGGTGAAGATCGTCGGCGGAGAGGTCGGGGAAATCGCTCTCAAGGGTGATTTCGTATTTCACGGATATTACAAGCTCGATAGTGCGAAGGCGTTTCGGGACGGCTATTACCTCACCGGCGATCTTGGATTCGTCTTCGAAGACGAGCTTTATGTGCTTGGTCGAACCAAAGACATGATCATCGTGCTCGGCAAGAATTTTTTTGCCAGCGAGATCGAGGCAATTCTGAATACCGTGACTGGCATCAAGCCAGGACGGGCAGTTGCGCTTGGTATCTACAACGCCGAGATCGGTAGCGAAGACCCGATTATCGTCGCCGAATTGGATGGTTCGATAGAGGTTAAATCGATTCGGGCGGAAGTGAAAAGAACGCTGGAAAGCACGATTGGCCTCGTTCCGAAGAAGATTGCTTTCGTCGAGCCTGGTTGGCTGGTGAAATCCACCAGCGGAAAAATCAGCCGATCCGAAAATATTTCAAAATATATCAATGAGTTTATCAATGAATAACAAGGGTATCGAAAGCAAGGTTATCGAGATCGTCGCGCGCACATTTGATGTCGATCAGTCGGAGATCACGATGGACACGATCGCGGCGGATGTCGATGGCTGGGACTCGCTCGCCCATGCAACACTGGTAATTCGCTTGGAGAAGAACTTCAATACGACGCTGGACCTCAAGAAAGCCAGCGCAGCGCAGAGCCTGGGAGATATCGTTTCCCTGATCGAGGCAAGTATTAAATGACAGAACTTTCGAAGTCCGAATTACTGGCGCAGACCGTTATACGAGGTCAGAACGATTTTCTGTTCTTTACGGATCACGAGGCGATTGAGCAGGTGTCCGGCGCGGTGCCGCTCAATGCAGAGGAACTCGACGTCTGGACCCGCACGTTGAGCGGTCGGTATGAATGGTGTAGTCAGCGTGGAATCGAGGTGCGTTTCCTGTTCGTGCCGGAAAAACACGTGGTGTATTCTGACTATCTTCCGGATACCGAAATTTCGGAGAATCGGCCGGTCGTGCAGATCCTGAATAGCCTGCCCGGGCAGGTGCGGGAAGCCTGCATGTACCCGGTCGACCAGCTCAAGGCAGCGCGCGAGACGCGAGAATTGTATTACAAGACGGATACTCACTGGAACAACTGGGGCGGCTTTTTCGCGTACGATCTTCTGATGGATTCGCTCCCGGCACATCTCGATCTGCAAAAGGTGACCGAGGGCGATCTCAAAGTCACGCAGCGTAAAATCATCGGCGACCTCGGGGTGCGGCTCGAACCCGAGGAGGAAGAGCGGGCAGACGTCCTGGCGCATGCCACCGAATTGCCATTCAAGCGCATTTTCGACAACGCCGTGTTCAGCCGTGGCAATACGTCGGTATTCATCTCGCCGCGCGTCAAGGCGCCGCGCGTTGTGGTGTTTCGCGATTCGTTCTTCAACTACATCCTGCCCCACATGATTCCGGTGTTTTCGCGAACGGTGGCGGTGAGTTCTCTTGACATGCACTATGATCTGGTCGAATCGGAAAAACCGGATCTCGTGATATTCGAAATGATTGAACGATTTGTCGGAAACAACGACAGTTCCGGCAAACGTGTGCTGCCGACGGATGGCGAAGGCACATTCTCCGCTCTGGCCGGCGTTGCGCTCGACGAACTTCGGCCGCAGGTGAATTGGCTGAATTGCGAAGAAACGCCAGCCGGACAGTAAACAAGGTTCGCGGATCGCAAGTGTCGGTTGCGTAACCCGAGACTTCGACATGTGGCACGTATCATTCGAGGCGGTGGTGTTGCAGGCACCGTGTCGGGCATACGTGACGGATGAAGGAAGGGCGACGCTGAATGCGCGATTCGCGAACTCGTGGACAACGGGTTCGCGTCGAGGCGACGTGGCGACCATGCTCGACCTGATCGCCGACGACGCGATCTTCGTGGTGGCTGGCAAGCGTCGTTCGACAAGGCGGCGTTTGCGGCGGCGTCGCGTGACGCGAGCGCCGGGGTGGGCCCGCGCCGAAGATCAACGGCCGTTACTGGGATGACGAACTGCGCGTGCTGGGCGACTGGGCGTACATGCGCAATTTCATCGAGATCGAGGCGACTCCGCCGGACGGCGAGACGATCCGCCGTTCGGGCCATACGCTGACGATCTTCCGCAAGGCCGACGGCCGCTGGCGGCTCGTCCGCGATGCCAATCTCGTGACGCTCGCGCATTGAGCACGGCGGCGGGTGTGACGGTGCCGGCCGGCGCTCATGCGGACGGCCGCGCCGCGCCCGCTGGCCGGGCACCGGCCAGCAACGGCGGGACGAGCAGATAAAGCAGCGCGGCCGCGGCCCAGACGAGCCCCGGCCAGGTCGCGCGTGTCGCCGCATAGGTTGCGGTGACGACCAGCGGCCCCGCGACACCGATCAGGCTCGCCACGCTCGCGAGCGCGCCTTGCAGTTCACCCTGGCGCGCATCGTCGACCTGCCGCGCGAGCATCGCCTGCAGCGCCGGCAACGTCATGCCGCCCGCCGCGAACAGCGGCAGCAGCGCGAACGGCACCCACGCGGCGGTCGCGAACGCAATCGCCACGAGCCCGAGCGCGTCGCCCGCGAGGCCCAGTGCGAGCGCGCGGCGCTCGCCGAGCCGCGCGATCAGCGGCCCGATCGCGAAAGCCTGTGCGAGCGCGTGACACGCACCGTAGCCCGCCAGCGACAGCCCCGCGATCGGTGTCGACCACCCGAAATGTTCCTGGCCGTACAGGATCCACAGCGTGGCGGGCGCCTGCGACACCAGCGCCACGATCACGTAAATGCCGATCAGCGGCACGAGCGCCGGTGAGCCGGTCAGCCGGCGCAGGCTGGCGAACGGGTTGAGCGCGCCGGCCGTTTGGCCTTCGCGGGCCGAACGCGGCCGCGATTCCGGCAGCGCGCGCCAGACGAGCACGAGGTTGAGCGCGTTGAGCACGGCGGCCGCGACGAACGGCGCGCGCACCTGCAGCGCGCCGAGCAGGCCGCCGATCAACGGGCCCGCGATGAAGCCGATGCCCATCATCGCGCCGAGCTGGCCGAAGCGTCGCGCACGGTCGGGTTCGGCCGTGACGTCGGTCACGTATGCAGTCGCGACCGCGACGTTCGCGCCGGTGATGCCCGCGATCAGCCTCCCGACGTAGAGCCAGGCGAGCGTCGGCGCGAGCGCCATCAGCAGGTAGTCGAGCGCGGCGCCCGCGAGCGACACGAGCAGTACGGGCCGGCGGCCGACGCGGTCGCTCAGCGCGCCGAGCAGCGGTGCGCACAGGAACTGCGCGAACGCGTACAGCGCGAGCAGGATCCCGTAGTGGGTGTCGGTGCTGCTCGCATCGGCGAGCGAGCGCAGCAGGCCGGGGAGGATCGGCATCACGATCCCGACGCCGATTGCGTCGAGCAGGACCGTGGCCAGAATGGCAATCAGGGATGGATTCAAGGGTGTAACTCTATCGGTGATAGAGTGGCGATTATTCCACAGCTTTCCCTATCGGTGATAGAGATGAAGGACACAGGGGCGCGGCTGACGCGCGACACGGTACTGCGCGCGGCGCTCGACCTGCTCGATGAAGTCGGCATCGATGGGCTGTCGACGCGGCGGCTCGCCGAGCGGCTCGGCGTGCAGTCGCCGACGCTTTACTGGCATTTCCGGAACAAGGCCGAACTGCTCGACGCGATGGCCGAGGCGATCATGCTCGAGCGGCACGATGCGTCGCTGCCGCGGCCGGGCGAGGCGTGGGATGCGTGGCTTCTCGACAACGCGCGCAGTTTCCGCCGCGCGCTGCTGGCCTATCGCGACGGCGCGCGCCTGCATGCCGGTACGCGGCCGCGGGCGCTGCATTTCAGCTCGATCGAACGCAAGGTCGCGCTGCTCTGCGAAGCGGGTTTCGCGCCGGACGAGGCGGTCGACGTGATGTATGCGCTGGGCCGCTTCGTGGTTGGATGGGTGCTGGAGGAACAGGCGGAACCCGAAGGCGAGGCCGATGCGCCCCTGCCGGACGCGGCCGAGTTCCCGTTGCTCGCCAAGGGCTGGGCCGCGCTGCGCGCGCGCGGCGGCGACGAAGCGTTCGAGCG
>NZ_QOBB01000079.1:0-29018 GCF_024704855.1 Burkholderia sp. HAN2018
TCGTGCTCGGCCTGATGCTGGTCCGGGGCGACGGCGTGCCGCGCGATGTCGGCCAGGGAACGACGTGGCTGCGCGCGGCGGCGGACCAGAACCACACGGAAGCGCAGGCGGTGCTGGGCAACCTCTATCTCGCGGGCATCGGTGTGCCGCGCGACGCGCAGCGCGGCTTCAGTCTGATTTCGGCCGCGGCGCGCGCCGGCTCGATCTACGCGCAGCGCAGGCTCGGCGAGTTGTACGGAAGCGGGACGGGTGTGCCGCGCGACGACGCGAAGGCGCGCGACTGGTACCGCAAGGCGGCGCTCGCCGGCGATACACGGGCGCGTTACGCATTGGCGAACCTCTATCTGTTCGGCCGCGGTGGTCCGGTCGACCAAGAGGCCGCGTTGGGATGGATGCAGGGCGCGGCCGACGATGGGCTGGCTGTCGCCGAGAACGATCTCGGCGCAATGCTGCAGAACGGCCTGGGGACGCAGGCGGATCCCGTCGCCGCCAAACCGTGGTTCGAAAAAGCCGATGCGCAGGGCAATGGCGCCGCGGCGGCCAATCTCGCGCGTTACGCGGCACGCGGCGACGGTGAGCCGGTGGATGTGCGCAAGGCCTTTCGGCTGGCCACGCGCGGCGCGGATCGCGGTGACGAAGCGGCCGCCCTGATGGCCGCCAACATGGCATGGCGTGGAGAAGGCACGAGCGTCGACCGGACGCAGGCGATGCAGTGGTTCCGGTTTGCCGCGGACCACGGCAACATCGAGGCGGCGCGGTGGGGCGGCCATCAGTACCTGACGGGTACAGCCGGCGTGCCGCGCGACGAGCAGACGGGATTGCGCTACCTGAAGCAGGCCGCCGACGCCGGCGATCCGGCTGCCGGCGTATCGGCCGGGTTCTACCTGAGCGAGCACCACACGTCGTTCGCGGGCAGGACGGGGCTTCAATGGCTGGAGGACCTCGCGAGCCGCAAGGTGCCCGCCGCGTATTCGGCGCTGGGCACGGTGTACTGGCGCGGGCAGTCGGGCGGTCCGCAGCCGGCGATCGCATTCGACTGGTTCTCGCGCGGGGCGAAGCTGGGCGACGCTGCATCGCAGGCGATGCTATGCGCGATGTATCTGGATGGAAATGGCACGCCGCGCCGTCCGGCCGAGGCCGCGCGCTGGTGCCGTACGGCCGCCGGCAGCAATGTCGGCGCGATGCGCGTCCTTGCGTCGGCCGATAGCGGCCTCGTTGCCGCGGACGAGCGGGCGTACTGGCAATGGAAACTCGCGGATCGCGGCGAGCCGGCGTATCAGTCGTCACTCGGCGATGCGTACGATCTGGGCGACGGCGTCCCGGTGGATTTCGATGCGGCGACGTACTGGTTTCGCCGCGCGGCCGAGCAGGGGAACGTGTCGGCGCAAGGTTCGCTCGCGTGGCATCTGTCGACCGGGCTCGGCGGTCGCACCGACGACTACGAAGCGTTCGCATGGGCACTGCGTGCCGCGCCGACGAGCACCGACGCGAAGCGGATGGTGGGAATCGCCTATCTGCACGGTCGCGGCGTCGCGCGCGATCCGAAGGAAGCGTCCACGTGGCTCAACAGTGCGGCGTCTGCCGGATCGCAGTGGGCGGAAAGCGATCTTGCGCTGATGTACGAAACGGGCGACGGCGTGCCCCGGGACGAAACGGTCGCAATGGACTGGCATCGCCGCGCGGCGCGACGTGGCTCGGCGGTATCCGAGATCGCGCTTGCGCTGCGCAGCCTCGCGCCGGCAATGGACACGGACACGGGGCATTCGGCCGGCGAGCAGCGCTGGCTGGTGCCGGCCGATCCGGCTGCCACGCTATGGAGCGACTCGCCCGCCAGCGCGATCGCGGCTGCCAACCGCCAGTGGGACGGGCTGTCGAGCCTGAACGAGGCGTTGCGCGGGGATCCGTTCATGCAGTATGCGGTCGGCATGCGGTTCCTGACCGGCAACGGTCTGCCGAGAGACCGAGCCCTCGGCGCCGCGTGGATCGCGCGTTCGCGCGCGAGTTTCGATGCGGTGCCGGGTCTGGAGAGGTATGGCGCTGCTGCAGCGATCGTCGAGGCGCGAATCGCCAAGCGACTGGATGACGGGGAAAAACAGCGTGCCGCCGAGATTGCCGCGAATCTGATCTCGACGTTACCGTGAACAGGGCTGGCTACAGATGACCGGATGATGTGTCCCGGAGCATGGGGTGTTTTTTTCGAATGCAATATTCGCGTCCGTCATTCGCCGCGGATCAACCGCTATTGGTTGGTGCCCGCCGCCCATACCGCTACGCGCGGTTCGCAAACCACGAGTGATGCCGATCCGACGCGCGCGCCGATCAGGTCTGGATCGTGTTCATCACGTTGGCCGGCGTGACGAGATGGAACACCACCGTTTCGGGAATCGCGGTGGCGCCCGGATGTGTGCTCAGGGTGTTCGCCGTATCCCTCGCCTGCCGCGCGCCGATCGCCTCGCCGGTCTTCACGACATCCCGGTAGTCGTCGAACACGGCGTCCCGCAGCTTCGGGTCGACGAAACCGTAGTTGTCCTGCAGGAAATCGATCGAGTGCTCCAGCACGCCGCGCCCCGTCACCGTTTCGGGATAGGGGCCCTGGCCGGTCACAGACGCATTGATCTGCACGTCCATGACGTTCATGGCTAGGTGGCCGTTTGTGACGGCAGGCAGGCCGGCACGTCGGGCGGTGTCCATTGCGAGGACGGCTTGCCCGCCGGCAACGCGTACATCAGCGTCGATGCGTTGGGCACGAACGCCGCATGGTCGTACGCGCTGTCGTTGACCACCGTGTGCTGCACCGAGAACTGCCAGATGACCATGATGCCATCGGCCGATGCCGAAGTCGGTCAGTAACAGCACGACGCGAAGCGCCTGACGGAATACGGTAGCGGGCTCGGCACATTTCGTCGTCTTCGCATTCGCTTTGAGCGTCGAGCCGACATTCACGAAGCGTTCCTCAAACCCGGTTGCGCGCTCGGCTGATGGATCAGATTCTGGCATGTCGATTGGATTTTTAAAATAATCTCCGAATGTATTTCACTCGCAGTCTCATTCGGATTGGCGGGTTATCCCCGTCAAATTTGACAGGTGATACTTGCTTGAATTTATCCTACGCTTAACCATAATTTATGGGCGCGATAGAAATGCGCCCATAATGGGGTGGGATTTATATTCGTGACTTTAAATGGGGCGGGCAATCTTATGAAACCGGTTTATACCGAAGGCCTGGCTCGATTTGCTGGATGTTGCTCGGCGCCCGCTAAATAGCACCGAGAGTCGGAAGTGCCGGCGAAGTTGAAAAGCTTGTGCGGCGCTCCGTTCCGTACAGAGGGCCCGAGAGGCCCCATCACTCAGGCTTTGAACTGGAATTCGACGAGGCAGCGTGGCTCGCGAAGGACTGACATTCCCGGCCGGTTTAAATAAAAACGTAAGCATCATTTAATGACATTGAAATAAAAATGCCTTTTTAGATTGGTAAGGCAAAGCCGGGTGTGGATCCAATGGATGCTGTTGCCTGATATTTTCATAATTCAGGGTGCGACCAATAAAGGTGATGGCTCTTGTTTGCTCCGATTTCATCGGTTAATTTTTGGTTAATTTTCTCGCAACCATTATTGTTTTGAATTTTTCAACAATAAAGATCGTAAGTTTATTCTGGAGACGCCGTGAGCACGATACAAACCTCGCAGTGCACGACTCGTGAAATGACAGACGAACGCACCTTGCAGGAAGGGAATTCGGCCGGACATGACGCCATTGCGCTCGATGAATCGGTGGTCGAGCATGAGCAATTGGTCGCGAAGGCGGCAGAAGTCGCCAGCGTGCTCGCGGAAGAATCGCGCGCTGCCGATACCGGGCGCCGCCTGACCGAGCGTGCCGTCGCCGCGCTGACCGAGGCGGGGCTGATGCGGCTCTTCACGCCACGCCGGCTCGGCGGCTACGAAGCGGGTCCCGCCACGCTGTTCGACGTCTGCTACGAGCTGGGGCGCGGCTGCTGCTCGGCGTCGTGGGTCACGAGCGTGCTCAACATGGGCAACTACATGATCGCTCACTTCCCCGAGAGTACGCAGGACGACGTGTGGGGCGGCAACCGCGACACGCGCACCGCGCTCATCATTGCGCCTTCGCGCGCCCAGGTCGAACGCGTCGACGGCGGTGTCGTGGTGACGGGGGAGTGGGCCTATGCATCGGGCAGCCTGCACGCCGAATGGATCGGCGCGCTGATCCCGAAAGGCGTCGATGCCGACGACGAGACGATCAACCTGGTCCTCATGCCGATGAGCGCGCTCGAAGTCCGCGACTCCTGGCATGTCACGGGCATGCGCGGCACCGGCAGCAACACGGTCGTGGCGAACCGGCTGTTCATTCCGCGCCATCGCGTGACGCCTTACGCGCCGATCGTGCAGGGCCGGTCGCGCCCGCCGTCGGAACGGCACCGTTTATATAGCGGCGCGTTCTCGGGCTTGCTGTCGATCGGTCTGCTCGGACCGCAACTCGGGGCGATCGTCACCGCGCTGGAACTCGTGCGCGATCAGGCCCACGAGCGCCGTGTCGCCTCGTCCACGTTCAAGAGCCAGGCTGTTTCGCCGGCGTTCCAGACCGATCTCGCCGAAGCTTCGATGATGATCGACGGCGCGCAACTGCACGCCCGCCGCATCGTCGAAACGGTCGAACACCACGCACTGGCCGGCGTCCTGCCCGACGAAGTGACGCGTTCGCGCTTCCGGATGGAATCGACGCGCGTCACGCGCCTGTGCCGCGAAGCCATCGATCGCCTCATGACGGCCTACGGCAGCGCCGCCTTCATGGAATCCAATCCGCTGCAGCTGATCTGGCGCGATCTGAACGTGGCGAGCCGCCACGCGGGCTTCGGGATGGGCATTCCGCAACTTGTCTACGGCCGCGCGCTCGTCGGCCTCGATCCGCGCGAAATCAGCTACCTCGTGTAATCCCACGCGGCCTCCCGGTTCCCGGCGGGGCGGCCCCATTTTGACTTCAGGAGCTTGCATGTCAGACGTCGAATCCCTCGAAAATCACGCGCACGTCGCGGCCCGGCAGCACAACCGGAAGATCGTGGAGCAGTACATGCACACGCGTGGCGAAGCGAGGCTCAAGCGCCACCTGCTGTTCACGGAAGATGGCGTCGGCGGCCTGTGGACTACCGACAGCGGCCAGCCGATCGCGATTCGCGGCCGCGAGAAGCTCGGCGAGCACGCCGTGTGGTCGCTGCAATGCTTCCCCGACTGGGTCTGGACCGACATCCAGATCTTCGAGACGCAGGACCCGAACTGGTTCTGGGTCGAGTGCCGCGGCGAAGGCGCGATTATTTTCCCCGGCTACCCCCAAGGCTATTACCGCAATCACTTCCTTCACTCGTTCCGCTTCGAAAACGGACTGATCAAGGAACAGCGCGAATTCATGAACCCTTGCGAGCAATTCCGTTCGCTGGGTATCGAGGTTCCCGAAGTGCGCCGGGATGGCCTGCCGAGCTAACGCATAATCAATGGAGGAGACGAATGGCTGGGATCCCGTCGATTCAACCGTACGCGCTGCCCGATTCGGGCAGCCTGCCCGAGAATGTCGTGTCATGGCGCGTCGATCCGTCGCGCGCGTTGCTGCTCATTCATGACATGCAGAACTATTTCCTTTCGCCGTTGCCGCCGACGCTGCGCGAGAGGTTGACGACCAATGTCGCGTCGCTGCGCAAACGGTGCAAGCAGGCCGGTATTCCCGTCGCGTACACGGCCCATCCCGGGCGCATGACCGAGAAGGAACGCGGTTTGCTGCGCGATTTTTGGGGGCCGGGCATGGAGACGACGCCGGCCGATCGGGACGTCGCCGAGGCTGTCGGCCCGTCCCCGGACGACTGGATGCTCACGAAATGGCGCTACAGCGCATTTTTCCGCACCGACCTGCGCGAGCGCATGCGGGAGAGCGGCCGCGATCAGCTGATGCTGTGCGGCGTCTACGCGCACATCGGCGTAATGATGTCGGCCGTCGATGCGTTCACGAACGACATTCAACCGTTCTTCGTCGCCGATGGCGTGGCGGATTTTTCCGAAGACCGTCATCACCAGGCCCTGGAATACGTGGCCCAGCGTTGCGGCAAGGTGGTGAGTGCCGAGGAGGCGCTGGCATGAACGCCGCTCCGAACCGCAACCTTTTCGAGCGCGTCCTCCACGGACAAGCGCCGTGCTTCGCGTTGATCGCACGTTCGACGGGTAGCGCCGGGGAGCGTGCGACGATCGACGTCTTCGCCGGCGCGGTTTCCTATCCATCCTCCCTGGCCGAGCTTCCGTTGGCCGCGCCGACGGCGGCGGGTGCGGACCGTCAGGAGCTGCTTGTGCTCGTGCCGTACCGGCAGCTGCGCGAGCGCGGCTTCACGACTCACGACGACGGCGCTCCGCTCGTCGCCATCACCTGTGACGAGCACGAAACGGTGCCCGCGCAGCTTGCGCTCGCCGCCATTCCCGATGCCGATACCGCGCTCGGCGAGCGTCACTTCGATATCGACGACGAGGCCTACGCCGAGATCGTCGAGCGCGTCATCACCGACGAGATCGGCACCGGCGCGGGCTCGAACTTCGTCATCAAGCGCACGCTCGAGGGCGATCTCGACGACTATTCGCCCGCGAAGGCGCTGGCGGTCTTCAAGCGCCTGATGCGCCGGGAGGTCGGCGCGTACTGGATCTTCGTGATTCATACCGGGGAACGCACGTTCGTCGGCGCGACGCCGGAGCGCCACCTGACGCTGCATGAGGGCTGCGCGACGATGAACCCGATCAGCGGGACTTATCGATATCCGCAAAGCGGGCCGACGATCGATGGGGTCAACGCTTTTCTCGGCGATCGTAAGGAATCCGACGAGCTGTACATGGTGCTCGACGAAGAGCTCAAGATGATGGCGCGCATCTGCCCGGCCGGCGGGCAGGTCACGGGGCCGCACTTGCGCGAGATGGCGCGGCTCGCCCACACCGAATATTTCATCGTCGGGCACACGGAGGCCGATGTCCGCGACTTGCTGCGCGAAACGATGTTTGCGCCGACGGTCACCGGCAGTCCGATCGAAAGCGCGACCCGCGTGATCGCGCGGCACGAGCGGGCCGGCCGCGGCTACTACAGCGGCATTGCAGCGCTGATCGGCCGCGATGCGCGCGGCGAGCGCACGCTCGACTCCGCCATCCTGATCCGCACCGCGGAGATCGATCGCGCCGGCCACGTTCGCATCGGCGTCGGCTCGACGCTCGTCCGGCATTCGGACGCGGTATCGGAAGTCATGGAGACGCATGCCAAGGTGGCCGCGCTGTCGAACGCATTCGATCCGCCGGAAACCGGCCCGGCGCTCGGACAACATCCATCGGTGCAGGCGGCGCTGCGCGAGCGCAACAAAGGCATCGCGGACTTCTGGTTTCGGCCGTATGGCGGGCGACAAGGCGGGATGGCCGATGAGTTGGCTGAGTTGAGCGGTTGCCGCGCGCTCATCGTCGACGCCGAAGATCACTTCACGGCGATGATCGCCCAGCAATTGTCGTCGCTCGGCCTCGCCACCGAAGTGTGCGGCGTTCACGACGCGGTGGACCTTGCGCGTTACGACGTCGTCGTCATGGGGCCGGGCCCGGGAGACCCGAGCGACGCCGGCGATCCGCGCATCGCCCGCCTCTACACGTGGCTGCGGCATCTCATCGACGAGGGCAAGCCGTTCATGGCCGTCTGCCTGAGCCATCAGATCCTGAACGCCATCCTCGGCATTCCGCTCGTGCGGCGCGAGGTGCCCAATCAGGGCATCCAGGTCGAGATCGATCTGTTCGGCCGGCGCGAGCGCGTGGGCTTTTACAACACGTATGTCGCACGGACCTTCCGGGACGAAATGGAAATCGCCGGCGTCGGCACGCTGGCCATCAGCCGCGATCCGCGCACTGGTGAAGTGCATGCCTTGCGCGGTCCGACGTTCAGCTCGATGCAATTCCACGCCGAATCGGTCTTGACCGTCGACGGGCCGCGCATTCTCGGCGAAGCCATCACACACGCGATACGCCGCGAAAAACGCATGACGTCGGTGACGGCCTGACGACTCTTCACGCTTTTTATCGAACCCTACAGGACACGCGTTTCATGATTGTCGACATCGTTTGGTGGAACCTCGACGGTTCCGAACAGAGCATCGAATCGCTGAAGGCGCGTGTGGACGACAGCACCCTCGCGCGCTGGTCGAACGTGCCGGGCTTGCGCGAGAAGCATTGGATCGCCGACGAAGACAGGAATCGTTGGGGCGCGATCATGCTCTGGGACGGCGAGCGTCCGCCCGCGCATCTACTGCCGCCGAACGACGCGCAGACGCTGATCGGCCTGCCGGTTGCCGAGCGGCTGCGCTTCTCGGTGGAGGCAAGCGCCGCGAGCGGCGAGATCGCGGCACGCATGCGCGCACTCGAACCGGCGGCATCGCACGCGAATACACACGCGGCGGCGCCGATCCATGCGTCGCATCCCGTCGACTACATCGTCGTTGACGCCTTCACGCGCACGCCGCTCGAAGGCAACCCGGTTGCGGTCTTCCTGGTCGACGTTCCGCTGCAGGCGGAGCGCATGCAGCGGATCGCCCGCGAAATGAATCTGTCGGAAGTGGTGTTCGTGATGCCGCCGAAGCAGGGTGGCGACGTGCACGTGCGCATCTTTACGCCGGTCAACGAGCTGCCGTTCGCGGGCCATCCGCTGCTGGGCACGGCCGTGGCCCTCAGGCACGTCAAGGCGCAGGATCGCTTCGTGTTCGAGACGGGCATGGGGCTCGTGCCGTTCGATGTGCGATCCGATGCGCCCGGCGAGGCTTACGTCACCATGCAGCAGCCGATCCCGACGTGGACGCGCTTTGATCGCGCCGGGCGTCTGCTCGAAGCGCTCGGCGTCGAAGCGTCCGTGTTGCCTGTGGAGGCCTATCGAAACGGCCCGCGCCACGTGTTCGTCACGTTGCCCGACGCCTCCGCGCTTTCCGACGTGCATCCGGACCATCGCGCGTTGGCTGAGTTCGAGGATATGTCGGCCATGTGCCTGGCCCCGGCAGGCGACCACTGGCGCTGCCGGATGTTCTCGCCGGCCTACGGCGTCGTGGAGGATGCGGCGACGGGCTCCGCCGCCGGCCCCATCGCCATTCACCTTGCCCGCCACGGACTGATTTCGTGGGGCGACCCGCTGCATCTTCTCCAAGGCGTCGAGATCAGGCGCCCCTCGCACATGCATGCGCGGGTGAACGGCTCGGAGCACGGCATCGAGGCGGTCGAGGTCAGCGGTCACGGTGTCGTCGTCGCGCGCGGCCGCCTGGGCGTCTAGCGTCGCCCCCGTCTTTTGCCATCAAGAAAACATTGCCATGAACACCAGTCGATTCGAAAGCCTCACGGGACGCGTCGATGTCCTGTTCCCCGAATATGACGACCCGCCGTCGGAGCCGATCACGCTGCTCAAGCGCTGGCTCGCGGCGGCCGATGCCGCGGGCGTCCGCGAGCCCAAGGCGCTCGCGCTCGCGACCGCCACGTCCGACGGACGCATGTCTTCGCGCATCATCGCGTTCTCCTCGATCGACGACCGCGGCGTGATTTTCTGCACGCATTCGACGAGCCGCAAAGGGCGCGAACTCACGGAGACGGGCTGGGCCTCGGGCTTGCTGTATTGGCGTGAAACCGGGCAGCAGATCATGATTTCCGGCCAGGCGGTTCCGCTCGAGGAAAGCGAGAACGACAAGCTCTGGTTCGGACGCTCGGTGCCGATGCACGCGATGTCGAGCGCCTCGCACCAGAGCGACGAGCTCGTCGACCGCGAAGCGCTGCTCGCGCACGCCGCCGAGCTGCTCGCGCTCGGCGTCGCGTTGCCGCGGCCGCCGCGCTTCGTCGGTTATCGGCTCGAGCCTCACGAGATGGAATTCTGGGCCGCCAGTTCCGACCGGCTTCACCGGCGCCTCAGGTACGAACGCAATGGCGACGATTGGAAAACCATGCAACTCCAACCTTGATTCTCTTGCGGATAAGGAACCTGTCTGTGTCTACTTTCGATATTCCGGTTGGCGTCGGCCAAACCGCACTGTTCATTGCCTGGCAACGTCATGCCGAAAGCCTGCGCCCGGATGCCTTGTTTCACGATCCGTTCGCTGCAGCGCTGATCGAGCACCTGGCCGGCACGCCGACGCACGAGCACGTCAGCGAAGTCGCGCGGCGCGCGAACTTTCCGCAATATTTCGTCGTCCGCACGCGCTACTTCGACGATGCCATTCGCGCGAACCTGAGCCGCGGAATACAGCAGGTCGTCACGCTGGCAGCCGGCATGGACGGCCGTGTGGCGCGCCTGGCCTGTCCGTCCGGTACGCGCTGGTTCGAGCTCGATCTCGACGACATCATCACTTTCAAGCGCGAGCTCATGAAACGATCCGGATTGCCGCTGCAGTGCGATTGGCGGCCTCTCGTCGCCGATCTGACCTCGGATTGGGCGAGCCCGTTGCGCGCGGCCGGCTTCGATCCCGCCAAGCCCACGATCTGGCTCATCGAAGGGCTGCTGATGTATCTGCGCGACACGGACTGCGATGCGCTGGTCCGTCAGGTGGCCGACCTGTCGGCGCCGGGCAGCGCGCTCATGCTCGAGCATCTCGCCGCGCGCATGATGAGCGACGAGGGCAAGGAAGCCCGTGCGCGCGTCGAATCGCAGGGCGCTCGTTGGCTCTCGTCCCGCGACGATGTGCGCGACTGGCTCGGCCGATACGGCTGGACGGCGACCGTGCATGCCTCGGACGACCCGACGATAGCCTACGGCCGCAGCGTCGCGCGCATCCCGGCGGGCTGGTTCGCCTCATCGACGCGCACGGCGCCCGGCGGGAGCGGATCATGAATCCGTCGATTCCCATGCGGCGCGACGTGCGCTTGAAGGCGAAGCTCAAAGGCTTGCCGACACCGGACGATTTCGAAATCGTCACCGCCGCCGCGCCGGCGGCCGGCCCGGGCGACGTGCTGGTGCGCAATCGCTATTTCCTGGTCTCGGCTTCCTTGCGCGCGATGATCAGCGAAGGCGCGGAAGACGTGCCCGGTGTGCCGTTTCCGTGTTTGTCGGCGGGTGACGCGCTGATGGGCGAAGCGCTCGGCGAGGTGGTGAACGCGCCTGCCGGCAGCGGGTTGTCGTCCGGCGACATCGTCACGCACTTCCACGGGTGGCGAGACTACGCGGTGGTGCCCGCATGGGGCTGTCAGCGCGTGGGTGAGGCGCTGCCGGAGCCCGCAGGTTATCTCGGCTACCTGGGGCACGGCTGGACCGCCTACGCGGCGCTGACGCGCGGCGTGACGATCCGTCCGGGCGACACGGTGTTCGTCACGAGCGCGGCCGGTGCGATCGGCGCGATGGCCGGACAGATCGCGCGGCGGCTGGGAGCGGGGCGCGTGATCGGCAGCACGAGTTCGCGCGAAAAGGCACGACGCCTGGTTTCCGAGCTTGGGTATGACGCCGCCGTCATGCGTGGCGGCAGCACGCCGTTCGCGGAGCAGTTGCTCGAAGCGGCGCAGGGCGGCATCGACGTCCTGATCGATTCGGTCGGCGGCGAACAATTGCAGGCGACCGTCACGGCCGCCCGCGAAGAGGCGCGCTTCCTGATCCTCGGCGCGCTGTCGGGCCAGCTTGCCGCGACGGGAACGGGGCGGACCGCGCCTGCCGAAATCGATACCGTTCAATTTCTCCTCAAGCGGATCACGATGCGGGGCTACAGCGCCGACGCGAATCCGGAGGCGAAGGGCGAATGGTTCGAGCGTTTCGCGCAGTGGCTGCGCGCCGGCGAGATCGTGTTCCCGCATACGGTGATCGACGGCCTCGATGACGCGCCGGAAGCGTTGTGCGACACGTCGAGCGGACGTTATCTGGGCACGGTGCTCGTCAAGCTGTAGCGGCACGGAGCGTGGGCGTCGCCTGCATGCCAGGCGACGACACCCGTTCGATCGGCAGCATTTCATTTTGGGAGTGGAACCGTGGAATGCAATCTCTCTTCGGCGCGTGTGGCCGAGAATTGGACGCCGGCTTCCTGGAAGACGAAGCCGGCGTTGCAACAGCCGGCTTATCGCGATGCGGCGGCGCTCGATCGCGCCTTGACACAGCTGCAGGCACTGCCGCCGCTCGTCGCCGCATGGGAAGTGCTGACGCTCAAACGCAAGCTCGCAGACGCCGCGGCGGGACGATGCTTCTTGCTGCAGGGCGGCGACTGCGCGGAAAGCTTCGCCGATTGCACGGCGCCGATCATCGCCAATCGGCTCAAGGTGCTGATGCAGATGAGCCTGGTGCTCGTGCATGGCTTGATGCTGCCGGTGGTTCGGGTCGGCCGCTTTGCCGGGCAGTACGCCAAGCCGCGCTCGGCGGATACCGAAACACGTGACGGCGTGACGCTGCCTTGCTACCGCGGCGACATCGTCAACGGCAGCGCTTTTACGAAAGACGCGCGCGAGCCCGACCCGCAGCGCCTGCTCGAGGCGCATTCCAGATCGGCGCTGACGATGAATTTCGTGCGCGCGCTGAGCGATGCCGGTTTCGCCGATCTGCACCACCCCGAACATTGGGACCTGGCCTGGGCATCGCATTCGCCGCTTTATGGCGAGTATCGCAAGATGACGCACTCGATCGGCGAATCGCTGCGCTTCATGGAGGCGCTCGCGGGCGAGCCCTCCGGCAGCGATGCGAGAGTCGATTTCTACACGTCGCATGAGGTCCTGCTGTTGAACTACGAAGAGGCGATGGCGCGGCAAGTGCATCGTCATTGGGGCTGGTTCAACCTGTCGACGCATTTTCCGTGGATCGGCATGCGCACCGCGCAGCTGGACGGCGCGCATGTCGAATATTGCTCCGGTATCCGCAACCCGATCGGCCTGAAAATCGGGCCCGGGTTGAGCACCGACCAGTTGCTGCGCACGATCGACGCGCTGAACCCCACGAACGAGGCCGGCCGCTTGACGCTCATCACGCGCATGGGTGCGGCGAAGATCGAAGCGGAGTTGCCGAAGCATCTGCGTGCCGTCAAGACCGAGGGCCGGCGTGTCTTGTGGTGCTGCGATCCGATGCACGGCAACGGTGAAACGACCCCGGGCGGCGTGAAGACACGGCGCTTCGAGAACATTCGCGCCGAGCTCGAGGCTGCCTTCGACATTCATGCCGCGTGCGGCACGCATCTGGGCGGCGTGCATCTGGAGCTGACCGGGGAAGACGTGACCGAATGCCTGGGCGGTGCACGCAACCTGACTGAGGCCGATCTGGCCCGCGCTTACAAGTCGACCGTCGATCCGAGGTTGAACTACGAGCAGTCGCTGGAGATCGCGATGCTGATCGTGCGCAAGTTGGGTACGACGCCGGTTGCCGAAATCGGCGCCGAGCGGCACGCGGCGTATGCATAGCGGGGCGGTACTCGACAATTCGGTCGGGTGATGGCGAGTGCCGCCGCATTCAGGCCGCGCAGTGCTCGATCAGATGTCGGCGTGCCGTGTCGGTCGATTGAATTGTTTATGGAATCGATTTAAATAATCAAATAGTTAAGATAATTAATGACGATATCTTTCATATCGATTAAATTGACGTTTCAATATGTAATGCTATATCTTGGTTGCCCAAAAACAATCGGCATAAAATAAAGTGACGATAAACGAGGTGCTTCAAAAAAACCGCCGCTGGCCGGCCGTCGTCGTGTGGTCGGTATTCGCCGGACTGGCCGGCGCCGCATCGGCCAGTACCGAGCCGGCGCAGCAGATGCAACCCAGGCAGGCGCGCATGCCTCGCGTGCCGCAGAATCTGCCCGTGTCGCCCGAGCAGGCGCAGTACAACCTGCCGCTCAGCGAGCAGGATCGCGCGGCGCTGACCCAACCGTCGCAGCTCAAGCAGCCGGCCACGCGCAGTAAGCGCAGCACGTCGGGCGCCGATTGCCATGACATGTCGGTGGTGACGCAGTATCGCGGCGCGGCACTCGCCGATTACATCGCGAATCTTCCCGATTACGAATGCCATTACGGCCTGTTCTCGGTCGATAAAGCGCAGGCCGCACAGATCTTCAATGCCGAAAACGTGCACGCTGTCGCGAGTCGTTTCGTGCAGGAAATCCATCAATACGACGCGAGCAATTTGATCCTGGTCAATTTGCTGATTTATCTGCGTGCCGCTTATTACCAATATGATGTATCGGGCATGGCGAACCCGATTCCGAATCTCGCGGTGTCGCTGCGCCCGTATATCAAGCAAAGCCTGGAGGGCGATGCGCTCTTTCGCGACAATTCGCGTGCGCCGAGCACCGCGAACGAGCTGATGAAGCTCATCACGAACATGCGGGACGAAGCGTACTACCTGCCGACGCTGAAGAACCGCATCGCGTCGTACACCGCGAGCGCGGCGAATCCGCAGGCGGCGGCGCCGCTGCTGCAACGCAGTGCGGCGGGCGGCTTCACCGGTTTGCTCACGGTGTTCTTCTACGCGCACCAGCGCAGCGGCGCGCAGCCGATGCTCGACAGCGACGCGACGCTCCCGGAGACGCTCAACCGCTTCGTCACCGCGAACCGCGCGAGCCTGTCGAACACGAGCGCCGCCTATCAGTTGGCCGACGCGGCGCGCGAAACGTTTCGCTTCCTCCGCTATCCGACGCAGAAGCCGCGCGTGAAGAAAATGATCCAGGACATGCTCGCGTCGACGAGCATGACGGGCACGGACAGCGATCTCTGGCTCGCGGCGGCGGAAGCGGTCGACTACGGCGATCCGGGCAACTGCGCGGACTACGGAACCTGCGACTACAAGAAGCGGCTGTCCGACACGGTGCTCCCGAATCGCTACGCCTGCAACACGGGCGTGCGCATTCTCGCGCAGGACATGACGATGCCGCAGCTGCAGTCGGTCTGCACGTCGGTCGCGCGGCAGGACGACTACTTCCACCGGATGATGAAGACCGGGCGCAAGCCGGTCGCGGGTGATCGCAACGACACGATCGAACTCGTCATTTTCGACGACTACGCGAACTATCGAAAATACGCGTCGGTGATCTACGGCATCAGCACCGACAACGGCGGCATGTATCTCGAGGGCGATCCGTCCGCGCCCGGCAACCAGGCGCGCTTCATCGCGCACGAGGCATCGTGGCTGCGTCCCGAGTTCAAGGTGTGGAACCTCGAGCACGAGTTCACGCACTATCTCGACGGCCGCTACGACATGGCGGGCGACTTCTCGGTGAGCACGGCGAAGCCGACCGTGTGGTGGATCGAAGGCGTTGCCGAGTATCTGTCGAGAAGGAACGACAACCAGGAGTCGATCGACGCGGTGCGCGCGGGCGCTTACCGGTTCTCGGACGTGCTCGGCACGCGTTACGCGTCGAGTGACTACGTCACGCGCGCGTACCGGTGGGGCTACATGGCGACGCGCTTCATGTTCGAGCGCCATCGCGCGGACGTCGACACGATCGTGTCGCGCTTCCGAGTGGGGGATTACGACGGCTACGCAAACCATGTCGCGTACATCGGCAATCGCTACGACACCGAGTTCGCCGACTGGGCGCGCAACGCGACGACGGCGGGCGAGCCGCCGGTGCAGACGAAGCGCTGACCGGCACGGGCCGGCGCCGCGTGAGCGGACGCCGGCCGGCGTGGCGCCCAACCCGCCAGGGCAGGGAGCAGGGAGCAGGAAGCGGCCCTCGAGTGCAGGTTCGAGGGCCGCGGCGCGTCGGCATCACGCGCCGCCACCGCGCTAGCGATCCGCGCCGGTATCGGCAACGTAGTTCGCGATACTGAAGAACCGATAGTCGCTCAGCAGATCGGGCGCCGGGAACCCTTCCGGATGAATCCGCCCGTAAATCGGGCTGTCGGGGCGCAGGCCGGCCAGGGTCAGCGCGAGCGTGAATTCGTTGAACGGCGCCATGAACTGGCGCGACACGAAATGCATGCCCCAGTTGAACACCGACGGAAGCTGCTCGGTGCGCAACCACGTGTCCGGGCCGCCCGGCGCCCGCGCGCACAGGTTCTCCGCCCATGGGCTGTGTCCTTCCACGATGAGAAAGCCATGCTTCGCGTGGGGCTTCCAGCGGGTCAGGAAATCGATCAGGTCCGCAGCCGCCACGTAACCGGGAACGAGCCCTTCCGCGTCGCTGTACGCGACCTTGAACGCGCGCTTGATCTGTTCGAGCCCGATCGGCAACGCTTCCTGATCCGATACCGTCAGGGCCCCCGCATAGTGCTGGTCGATCACCGCGCGCAGGCGTGCCCGATCGACGGTGCGGAGATGGCGCTCGAGGATCGCTTCGGCGGCGTCCTTGCGCCGGACGCCCAGCCGACGGTTGTGGACCAGGAACATGAAGGTGTGCAGCAGATCGCTGAGTCGCGCCGGGCGCACGCTGCCGTCCGGCTGCGTGACGGTCAGGCCGCTGTCGGCCACGGCTTCGTCGTAGCGGTCGGGCTGGGAGATGTCGGCCGCGATCACGCGTACCTGCACACCGGGGATGTCCTTCAGCGCGGATAGCGTCGCGGCGGCGCGGCCGCGCGCGGATTCGTTGTAGTCGGCGCCGATCACGAGCAGCGGATAGTCCGCGAGGTGCCGGCCGCGCCGCGTCGACGTGATGACGTATTCCGCCAGGCGCTTCACCGCGCTGCCGTCACCGCAGCCCATGTCGGCGATGCCGGCGGGCTGGCGGTCCAGCGGCGTGTCGTCGAACAGCTCGCGCAGGATCTTCGTCGTGATTTCCTGCGACGCCGGCCCCGACCCGGCGCCGCTCGACGCATACACGTTCATCACGCGATCGATGTGGCCGTCGCTGTCGATATCGAGCGGATCGGGGTTGCCGAACAGGAGCTCGTCGAGCAGCGCATACGAACGCAGATACGACGCGGGCAGCCCCGCATAAGGCGCGGCGATCGGACGGTGAATCCGGCCCGACTCGGTGAGCCGCACCTTTCCCTGGTCGATTTCCACCATGCCGAACTTGCCCATCAGCGCCCATGCCGCGTCCAGGACGACCGGGTCCGCCTGTGTCCAGGCGCCCACCGCGACCCCGCCGGGCTGCTCGACGAGCTTGCCGAGGTTGCCGGGCGCCGACTGCGCGTACTGGCCATCCGGCTGCCTGTCGAACACCGGCATGTCGAGCGCGACCCAGGTCGGGCCCAGCAGCAGGCCGTCCATCGCCGTGCGCAGCTGTCCGTTCGCCTGGCGCTCCAGGTCGGTGGCCGGAGGCGCAAGCTCCGGCCAGCCCGCCACGCAGGCCCGCACGAGCCGCGCATACAGCAGGCTGTCCTCGGCCGCCACGCGCGTTCGATGACACAGTGCGTGCAGATGCTGGAGCACCGACGTTGCATCGGCCAGTTGCTCGAACAGCGGCCGGGCGTGCTCGACGCACGCGACGACATATTCGCCGGCGGGCGTGAGCGCATAGTCGGCGTCTTCGTCGCCGCGATCGAGGGTCAGCCAGCCGGCCAGGCTCAGCAGGTTGAACGCGCCCCACAGAATCCCGAGGTTGCGGGTCGGGTCGGGCTGGCGGGATGCCGCGAATGCGCGCATCGCGCGGGGCGCTCCGGCCCGCAGGCCGTCGAACGCGCCGGCAAACACCAGGCGCGCCAGCGTCGGCACCAGCACGATGCCGTTGGCCCAGTTGCAACTGCGCGTGTAGGCCATCACGCGCTGTGCGTCGTGCCGGCCGATGCGCAGCGTGGCCGCATGCGTGTGTTGTTCGAGCCTGACGGGCAGTTCCTCGTCGAGCACCTCGACGCCGATCGCGGCGCCGGCCGGCAGGCCGAGCAACGTGCGCGTTTCGTCGGGATAGGCGTCGAGATAATGTTCGAGCTGCCGGGCCAGCGCGGTGGTGGAATCACCAAGGTCGTATCGGGCGTATCGGGCGTGCATGTTGGACGGTCTCACAGGATCGAAGGTTGGGCTGCGTGGGATGAAGGGGCATCCGGATCGGCGTGCGCCACGACCGGCGCCGGCGCGGTGCCGCGAGTACGGGGCGCGAGATGGGCGGCCAGCGCGCGAATGGACGGGTAGTCCCAGACCGCGGACGGATCGACGCTCACGCTGAACGCCTCGCTGAATACGATCGTCATTTCGACGGCGAGGATCGAGTCGAAGCCGATCTCGGCGAACGTCGACTCGCGCGTCAAGCGAAGCTTGCGGTGCTTGAGGCGCTCGCCCAGCCACGCGATGAGCCATTGTTCGACGGCATGAACCTGCTGGCGATCGAGCAGGCTCGCCGGCTCGCCCGCGATCGGGGCCGGCGCCGATCCGGCGTCTTCGCCGGCCGGCGTGTCGGGCATGCCGGCGGCCGCGTGCTCGCCGGGATCGGCGTCCAGCAACGGATCGACGAGCTGGCTGGCGCCCGGGACCGTTTGCTCGATCGCGCCGATCTCGAGCCCGATCTGCGCGGCCCAGTCGTTCAATTGCGCCGACGTGGTCAGTGCGGATCGCAGGCCGACCTGCCGCTGCGCCGCCTCGATCGCGAGTTCGTACCGGTGCTGCGCCCAGCTCAGCGCGCCGTCACCGATGCGCTGCCGCGCAGCCGCACGTTCGGTCACCGCGAGCAGCAGTCCCCATTGCGCGACCGTGCCGAGCCAGTAATTGACCCAGACGGCGGCATGCGCGGCGCCGCCGAGTTTCGCCGCATTCGCGAGCTCGTCCTGCGACAGCCGGGCGCCGAGCTCGCGCAGCTCCGTGGCCAGCACGCCGGCGCCCAGCGCGCTTTCCAGATAACGCGGAAGTTCGTCGCTTCCGTTCAGCAGACGGCTGCCGAGGTGAACCAGCAACGTTTCGGTCGGCCCCTCGAAGATGCGGGTCAGGCGCGCGTCGCGGAAGATCTGCGGCGCGAAGTTGGTCTCGATGTAACCGCGGCCGCCCAGGAACTGCATCAGCTCGTCGGCGGATTGCGACAGCAGCTCGGAGCCGAGAATCTTCGCGATCAGCAGGCAGTCTTCAGGCAGCGCGACGCCGAGGTCCAGCTCGGTGGCCAGGTGCTCGACCAGCGCGTCGAGCCCGTCGATGCGGTCCCGCAGCTCGCCCAGGCGCAGGCGGCTCAGCGGATTGTCCAGCAGGAGCCCGGTGGCGACCTCGCGCCGCGCCCCGTAGCGATGCATCAGCTGCGCACAGCGCTTCATTCCGCCCACGCTGACGGCGGCGATGCCGAGGCGCGCGATGTTCATCGCGTGCTGCGCCACGGACAGGCCCTGGCCGATGTCGCCGAGCCGGCATGCGTCGCCGATCCGCGCCCGATCCAGATGGAGCGAATTCTGGATCATGCCGCGCACGCCCATCGTCAGCTCTTCGGCGCCGATCCGCACGCCCGGCGTGCCGGGTCGCACCGCCAGGCCGACCATTCCCGTGCCGTCGGCCTGCTTCGCGAACACGTTGATGATCCCCGCCCACGCGGACGAGCCGCTCCAGCGCTTGGTGCCGCTGACCAGCCAGTCGCCGGACGCGGTGCGCTGCGCGCGGGACGCGATCGCGCGGACATGCGAGCCCGCGGCCGGCTCCGTGATCGCGAATGCGGCGAGCATTCGGCCGCTCGCGAGGCTCGGCAGCAGTTCGTCGCGCAACGTCGGTTGCGCGTGCTGCATGATCGGCACGATGCCGAGCGTATTGTTCAGGGCGACGAAAAAAGCCAGCGTCGAATCGATCGCGGCCAGTTGCGCAAACACGCGCGCCATCTCGCGGTGGCCGAGCCCGAGCCCGCCATGCGAACGGTCGATCGGCATGCCGAGCAGGCCACGGTTGCCGAAGTCGAGCACGACGTGCGGCGGAATGGTGCGTCGCTCGTCGATGGTGCGCGAATCGATCCGCGTGCGGGCGTAGTGCCTGAGCCAGTCGTTCAGTTCGTCGACGGTGGCGGCGTCGTCGCGCCGGCGATCGTTGGCCGCCGGCTGGTCGACACCGGCGGCCGGGCGCGCGGGCTGCCCGCGATCGGGGGCCGGCGTTTGCGTGCCGGCGTCGACGTCCCACTGCGCGAGGATCGTCAGCGCGCCGTCGTGCAGCTGCGCGCGGCACGTGCTGCGGCGCACCTTGCCGCTCGACGTCTTCGGCACGCTGCCGGGCGACACCAGCACGATCCTGCTCGGCCCGATGTCGAGGCGGTTCCAGATCGCCTGGCGAATCGCGTCGATGAAGCTGTCGAGATTGCCCTTGCGCTGCGTGCGCTCGACTTCGGCCACGACGATCAGGCGTTCCGCGTCGGCCTGGTCGTCCATGAAGGCCGCGCAGCCGTTCGGCACCAGTTCCGGCACGCCGACGATCAGCGCGTACTCGATGTCTTCCGAGTAGTAGTTGCGGCCGGCGAGGATCACCATGTCCTTGAGCCGGCCGGTCACGTACAGTTCGTCATCCAGAATGAAACCGAGATCGCCGGTGCGCATGAAGGCCTGGTCCCGGTCGCCGGCCAGCGTGTGCCGGAAGGTCGAATGCGTCTGTTCGTCCAGCCGCCAGTAGCCGGCGGCGACGCTCGGGCCGGCCACGCAGATTTCGCCGATGGTCCGGTCGTCGCATCGCGCGTTGGTCTCCAGGTCGCGCACGATCACCTGCTGTTCGCCGTCGGTGCGGCCCACGCCGACCAGAACCCGCTCGCCCGGGCGGTCCAGCGGCTGCGGCGACACGCCGAGGGTCTCGTTGCGCAACACCACCGATTGCCGCTGGAGCGCGGCCTGGTCGACGCACAGCGTGCGGACCGGGTGCTTTCCCGTGCGGCCGGCGACGTACAGCGTGCCCTCCGCGAGCCCGTAGCACGGCAGGAACCCGTCGGCGGCGAAGCCCGCTGCCGCGAAGCGCTGCGAGAAATCCGTCAGCGTGCTGGCGCGCACCGACTCGGCGCCGTTGTACGCGGCGCGCAGGCACGACAGGTCGAGCGTCGCCAGCTGTTCGTCGGAGATTCGCCGGCAGCACATCCGGTACGCGAAATCGGGCGCGCCCGTCAGGTCCGCGCGGTACTGGCTGATCGCGCGCAGCCACAGGTACGGATGCTGGATGAACCGTTCCGGGGCCATCAGCACGCTGCGGAAGCCGCCGTACAGCGACGTCAGGATCACGCCGATCAGGCCCATGTCGTGATACGGCGGCAGCCAGCTGACGATCGTGCTCGACTCGTCATACGCAAGCCATTCGCGTATCAGCCCCAGGTTGTGGATCAGGTTCGCGTGACTCACCATCACGCCTTTCGGTGTGCCCGTCGTTCCCGACGTGTATTGCAGAAACGCGATGTGGGACGGTTGCACGCCGGCGGGCGAATCCGCGGGAGCCAGCGCGTGCGCGCCGCCGACGTCGAGCAGCGTGCTGCCGGACGCGTCGGTATCGGCGAGCCAGGTCGAGCAGCGCGCGTGGTCCTCGGCCGAACAGAGGATCGTGTCGGCGCCCGCGTTTTCGACGATGCCGGCGATCCGTACCATATGCTGCCTGTTGCGCGGCGGGTAGGCCGGCACCGCGATCGCGCCCGCATACAGGCACCCCATGAAGGCGCCGACGTAATCGAGGCCCGGCCGGCACAGCAGCAGCACGCGGTCGCCGATGTCGACCGCGTTCTGCCGCAGCAGCGCGGCGATCCGGCGGGCGCGCACGTCGAGCTCGGAGAAGGTCATCGATTCGGCCCGTTCCTGCTCGGGCGGCCCGCTCAGGAACACGTAGGCGGTGTGGTCGCCGCGTGTGGCGGCGCGGTTCTGAAGCAATTCGCCAAGCGTAGTCGGCAAGGTCGCAGTGGTCATGATGTCGTCGGAAGAGGAATGAAAACAGCGAGCAGGGGCCTCGCACCGGCCGGCGCCCGTGCGTTGCCGCGGCGGACATCCGGATACGGCTATTCGGCGCGATGGAACAGGTCGATCATGTGCGTCATGCTTTTTAGATGCAGGAAACGCGGCACGACCTTTTCGCTTCTTGCCGCGTAACGGGCCGTCCACTGGTGGGCCAGTGCCTGCGTGGCGGCGGCGTTGCCGCGAACCGCGCGTGCGTCGGCCTCGCGTGCATCGAGGCACGCGCGCGCATGCCGTGCGGCCGACCGGGCGAGCTCGCCGGTGAGGATGCCGTGGTGCCCCAGGGCAAGCCGCGGTGCATGCAGCTGTTCGATGACGTCCAGCGAGTGCCGGTACGCAAACAGGTCCTGAAAGACCAGCGGCAGCCAGTGGGTGGCGTCCTGAAACTCGCCGAGCGCATCCGACACGAAACCGATGTCCAGCTGCGGGCAGTAGTAGCCGAACTGGCAGCGGCTGTGGCCCGGCAGCGCGATCGTGCGGATCTGCATCCCGTCGCCGATATCGAGCTGCGCGCCCGGATTGACCGGGTAGAACGGCAGGTCGGACAACTCGGTGAAATCGGCGCCGGCGGCGGGTTCCCACGACCGTGACGCGTGCTCGTCGAGCTGGCGGATGGTGCGGCACGCCGACGGGCTCTGGAACGCATCGAACGCGTCGGGCGAACCGGATACATGGAGCCACGGCATGCGCGACTTGAGCGTCATCAGCAGGCTGCAATGGTCATAGTGCGAGTGGGTGATCAGCCAGTAGCGCAAATGCCGGATGCCGCCGAAGTCCCGCAGCAGGTCGTGAAGCTGCTGCCATACGAGCGCCGTCATGCCGCTCAGGCCGCCTTCGATCAGCGTCGCGGCCTCGTCGTTGACGATCACGTACAGCGGCACGTCGGCGGTGCCGATCAGCGCCAGCCGCGGCTCGATCCACCCGGGGGATGCGTTCAGCATGTCGATCAGCTCCGATAGAGCGCACAGGCCCATGTCGCGCCCGCGCCGTAGGTCACGAGGAGGTTGAGCTGGCCGGCCGGCATGCGGCCTTGCTCGCGGGCGAGGGAGAGCGCGACCGGAAACGCCGCGCTCGCCATGTTGCCCAGTTGATCGACGGAGATCATGCAGCGCTCGCGGGGCAGCCCGAGCCGCTCGATGACCGCGTCGAGGATGCGCAGGTTCGGCTGGTGCGGCACGACCAGGCCGATATCGCCGATCGTCAGCCGGTGCTTGTCGAGCATCTGCCGGCATGCGTCGACGATGCGGCGCGTCGCGTCTTCGAACATCGGCGCGCCTTTCATCCGGAAGTGGTGGCGGCCGGCCGCGATGTCGTCCGCGTCGATGAAGCGCGGGCGTCGCGCGCCGGGCGCCTCGGTGGCGAGCAGGTCGAACTGGGTGCCGTCGGCGCCGAGCGTCAGGTCGATCAGCCCGCGCGCCGGCTCGTCCGTCGCCTGCAGCAGCAGCGCGGCGGCGCCGTCGCTCAGCAGGATCGACAGGTTGCGCCCGGCGTTGCTCGTGTCGATGCGCCGCGACAGCGCCTCGGCGCAGACCAGCAGCACGTTGCGATACAGGCCGCTCGCGAGGAAGTGACGCGCGATCTCGATCCCGTAGAGCCCGCCGCTGCATTGCGCGCGGATGTCGAAGCACGGCACCTCCCGCAAGCCGAGCCGGGGCTGGATGTAGCACGCCTGCGACGGATCGTGATGATCGGGCGACAGCGTATTGACGATCAGCAGGTCGACGTCGTGCGCCGTGACGCCCGCGTCGGCCATGGCGCGTTCCGCGGCCGGGCAGGCGAGATCCGCCAGATGCTGATCGGGGCGGAGATAGCGTCGCGCGACGACGCCGGTGCGTTCGCGAATGAACGCGTCGCTGGTGTCGATCATGCCGGCGACTTCGTCGTTGCCGACGATCCGCTCGGGCAGCGCATGGCCGAACCCGGCGATGACGAGACGGGCGCTCATGCCTGACCCTCCTGTTCCGTCACGGCGGCGACCGTGCCGCCCGCATCGGACACGACGGTTTCACCCCAGCGCCACAATTGCGCACCGAAGCCCCAGCCCGCGCCCGCGCCGGCAATCACGACCTTCGATCCCGGCCGGATCACGCCCTGCCGGATCGACTCGGCCAGCGCGAACGGCACGGCGGCCGACACGAGGCACGCGCAATCGGCCACGCGAATCACATACTGATCGGACCTGAGCCCGAGCCGCTGCGCCCATGAGCGCACGAGCAGCGCGGACGGCTGGTGGAACACCATCGCATCGACGTCGGCGATGCCGGTGCCGCTCCGGTGCAGCAGGCGCTCGACGATGTCGGGAATGGCCACCGGCATGAAGCGCGAGATCGCCTCCTGCGCTTCGGGCTTGAGCGTGAAATACACGCCGAACGGGTTGTCGGCGCCGGTTTCCGCGTCGTCGTCGGCCGCGGCCTGCGCATTGCGCCACTGCATCGTCACGAGGTCGTAGCGGGTGGCGTCGCTGTGATATGCGGCATCCAGCCAGTCGGCGCCGTCGGGGTCGGCCGGCTCCGCGACGAGCACGGCCGCGGCCGCGCCGTCGCCGAAGTTCGTCGACGACTTGCTCGTGTAGTCGACCACCGCCGACATGCGCTCGGACGAGCACACCAGCGCCCGTTTCACGCGCCCCTGCTTGATGAGGTTCGCGGCGAGCTGCAGTTGCAGCACGAAGCTCGCGCATTCCATCTCGATATCGGCATCGAGCGCGCGCGTGGCGCCGAGCCGGTCGCGCAGCGCGCGAGAGAGCCGCGGCGCGAACCGGCGCCGGCCGTCGGCGAGCGACACGAACGGCGACGTCATGTTGAACAGCACCAGGTCGAGTTCGGCGGGTTCCACGCCGGCACGCGCGAGGGCGCCGCGGGCCGTGCGCTCGGCCAGCGCGAGCTCGGATTCGCCGGCATCGGGGTCGATCATGTGGCGCGATTCGATGCCCCAGAATTGCCACCATTCCGCCGGAATGGGCTCGACGCCCGCGAAGACGGGATCGTTGTTGGGGACCTGGCGTGCCGGCAGGCGGCAGGCGAGACTTGCGATTCGGACGTTGTGCACCGTCAGACCTCCATCGTGCTGCAGGCGATGCGCGGCCGGAACGGGTCCAGTGTCATGGCGATCACCGTCCGTTCATCGTCGCGCAACGAAATCGAATCTGCGACGCGCGACGCGAGCCACGCGGGCAGCTGGAACGGGTTCGGAATCTCCGCCGGACCGGTGACGACGTCGACGCAGAAAGCATCCCGCGCGCTGGTGGTGATCGACGGCCATCCACCCAGCCACGATTCGCAGAACAGCGTGGCGGCACGCCGGTCGATGCGGCTTTGCGCCGCGTCGAGCATCGCGTTGACCGCGGCGCCCGCATTGGCCGGTTCGGCGTCGAACCGGCCGGTGGTGCGATCGAACCGGCTTTCGAAGCGGGCCAGCGACAGGCTGCCGTTCACGCGCCGGGGCGCAAGCGCGTCGAGCGTCGCGAACGGGGGGGAATCGAGATCCGCGTAGCGGCTCGCATAAGCGCGGTCATGGCCGGACGGCGTCAGCACGATCGCGCCCGCACCGTCGGCGAAGCCGCTCTCGGCCACCTGCTCGACGTCCGCGAGCGCTTCCGCGCGAACGACGAGCGCGCGCCGATAGCCGAGCTGCCGGCAATGGCTTTGCGCGAGATCGAGTGCGAGCGTCCAGTCCGCATCGAGCAGATCGAACACGGCCGCATGTCGCGCACGCAGGTCGCGCTGCACGGGGTGCGCGAGCCGCGGGCCCGCGATCGACGGGGCGTCCGCCATCCGGCTGGGGGAGATCGACAGGCTGACGATCAGATCCAGTTCCGACGGCAGGCAACCGGCTTGTTGCAGCGCCTGCCTGGCCGCCTTGATCGCGTAGTCGTTCGCGCAGGATTGCGCGGTGGTCGCGGGGGCCGGAACGGCCGCCGCGGCGCCGAGAATTTTCATAGGATTTCTTCGCTTTGGACTGCTTGATTCAGGGAACGCGCCGCGCCATGACCCGCCTGTCGGAGCACGGCACGCCGCAATTTGCCCGATTCGTTGCGCGGCAAACCGGCGGCGTGATAAGCCACGCGATGCGGGCACTTGTATGGCGCAATCACGCTTTTCACGTGCTGCTGAAGCTGCGTCGTCAACGCATCCGAGCCGTCGACGCCCGGGCGCAGCACCACGTGCGCGCAGATGAGCGTGCCGCCCCGTTCGTCGACTTGCCCGACGACGCCGCATTCGGCGATATCCGGATGGCGCAGCAGCGCCTGCTCCACTTCGCCGGGCGACACCGTGTAGCCGGAGGTGATGATCATGTCGTCCGCGCGTGCCTGGTAGAACAGACAGCCGTCCTCGTCCAGGTAGGCGCTGTCGCCCGTCAGGTTCCAGCCGTGCTTGACGTAGTCGCGTTGCCGCGTGTCGTTCAGGTAGCGGCATCCGGTCGGCCCCTGCACGGCCAGGTAGCCGATCTCGTAGGGCGGCAGGCACTGGCCGTGCTCGTCCACGACGGCAACGCGGTAACCGGGCACCGCCTTGCCGATCGCGCCGTCCTTCGTGCCGGTGTCGCCCGTCGACGCGAAGATGTGCAGCATCTCGGTCGACCCGATGCCGTCGATCAGGTGCAGGCCGGTGCGGATCTGCCACGCATCGCGCGTCCATGGCGGCAGCGCTTCACCCGCCGACACGCATTTGCGCAGGGACGAGATGTCGCACGGGTCACGCTGGTCGAGATGATCGAGCATGGCCCGATAGGCCGCCGGCGCCGTAAACAGGATGCTGACCCGATGCCGCTCGACGGCCGCCAGCAGCTGTTCCGGGCCCGCTTTCGGCAACAGCACGACGCTCGCGCCGACGCTGACCGGAAACAGCAGCAGCGCGCCGAGGCCGAACGTGAACGCGAGCGGCGGCGATCCGCAGAAGACGTCATCGGCCGTGGGCCGGAGCACGTGCTGCGGAAAGCAGTGGCAGGCCGCCATCACGTCGCGATGAAAATGGACGGTTGCCTTCGGTTCCCCGGTCGTTCCCGACGTGAACGCGATCAGGCAGGGATCGTCCGCGCGCGTTTCGGCGGCCGCGAATGCCGCCGAATGGCCGTCGAGCCAGCGCGCGTGCGGATGCGTGTCGTCCGTGTCGTAGCGTCGAACGTCGCCGCGCCACTGCAGGTTCGCCATCGCCGCGTCGAGTTCGGCGGACAGCCCGGCTTCGCAGATGACGTGCGTGACCCGGGCCCGCCCGATGATGGTCGACAGTTCTCCCGCGCGCAGCTTCGGCATCGTTGCGACGGCGACGCCGCCGGCCTTGACCACGCCGAACCACGCGGCGGCCAGCATCGGGTGATTCGCGCCGTGCAGCAGCACCCGATTGCCGGCCACGAGGCCTCCGTCATGGACGAGCAGGTTGGCGATCCGGTTGGCGGCATCGCGCAATTCGCGATACGACCACGTGATGCCAGACCCGGTCGTGATCGCCGCGCGATCGCCCCAGCCGCGCTCGTCGACGGCGGTATCCAGCAGCGCGGCGGCGCAATTGAGAAACGGCGGAAACTGCAGCCCCGGCAATTCGAAGACGAACGTCGGCCAATCCTCGGCAGGGGGCAAATTCGCGCGGCAAAAGTCGTCCATCGTCAGCGCTCGCAAGAGTGTGAGTTCGAAGTTCGCGATAGCGGTGCGGTGCCGCGCGGGCCGTGCGCCATGACCGGGCGCGGCCCGCGCAGCCTGAGTCGCGATGCCAAAGAGATGTGGTCGGGGCGGCAGGCACCTGTCGCCGAGCGACGCACGGCGTGCCCGGTCAACCGGATGAAGGCTGGCCGGTTTCGGTGGAGTGATATCGTCTCATTTGATTTTCAAAATAAACAATAATCGATCGGTTTAATTCAAATTCGCCTGAATCTGAAATTCGTCGATCAATCTGGTCGGCGTCAAAAAAATCCTGGCGCAAGCTTAGCGGAAGCAATATTGAAAAGTAAATGGAAGAATCGATGGATGATTGTGATTATTGATTGAAATCGATTCCATTGATCATCGTCATCTTTTAATTAATCTATTCCGGTAAATCATCTCGCGATTTGTTGACTCCGGCGGAGTCTGGCTGCCGCAACGCTGAATGAAGCGTCGCGGAGTTCACCGGCGCGAAACGCGCGTCGCTTCATGAAGCGGATTGCATTGCGCAAAAAAACGAAAGCTCCGCGCTTTCGAGCGTCGCGGAGCTTTGAATCGATTTTAACGGGGAATCAGGGATGCGGGCGCCGCGGTCTCGCGTTGCGCCCTTTGTTTTTGTAATTATATTGGCGAATATTCAATAATGAACGGGGAATGAGAATTTCCCGATTATGAAATTCGTGCGCGGCCTAGCTGTCGAGCACGGAAAGATTTTCCGGCAATGTTTGCTTGAACATCGCGAGAATCCTGCGCGCCGCCTTCGGCGGCAACTCGATCGCATGTCGCACCGCCGCGGCGATCAACACCATCGTCAATTCCGAGAACGCCGCCAACTGCGCGTCGGGCACCGCCGGTGCGAGTTCCCGCAGCGCATCCGCCAACAGCCCCGCCAGAAACTCGCCGTCCGCCCGGTCGAGCGCCTGCAGTGCGCGGTCGGCCTGCGTGGCCCGCCAGATGTCGCGCATCAGCGGCTCGTCGACGAACATCCGGTAATAGCTGTCCGTGATGCGGGCGAGCGTGGCGTGCAGGTCGTCGAGCGACTTCATCGCGGCGAGATCGCGCCGCACGCAGTCGTGCCCGGCTTCGTTGTAGCGCTCCGCGAGCGTGCCGATCACGGCCGCCTTGTCCGGGAAGTACTGGTACAGCGAACCGAACGAGATGCCCGTGCGCTCGACGATGTCGCTCATCCGGAACGCGTCGCAGCCTTTCTCGATCATCACCTCCGACGCGCTCGCGAGAATGCGCTCGAACCGCTCGCGGCTGCGCTGCTGCGTCGGTACCAGCCGCGCGCGCGCCGGGGTATCCGATGTCGCTGCCGCCGCGTCGGGCTCGTCGTTTTGCCCCGATTTTTGTCGGCCCATGCCGCCTCCAGAAAAACTTGACGTTGCTAATGCGAGAGTCTATCGTGTTTTCAAAACGCGAGATATTCTCGCATTTTTGTCAAAGGAGACGGTCATGTCGGCACTTCCCACCCTCATCGTCGGCGGTTCGGGCAAGACGGGCGCCCGCGTCGATGCACGGCTGCGCGCGCGCGGCATCGCGACGCGGCCCGTGTCGCGCACGTCGGCCGTCCGCTTCGACTGGACGGCGCCCGAGACGTGGCCCGCCGCGCTCGCGGGCGTGTCGGCCGCGTACGTGACCTACCAGCCCGATCT
>NZ_QOBB01000080.1:0-28892 GCF_024704855.1 Burkholderia sp. HAN2018
CGGTGGCCTGGGCGAGCTGCGCCTGCGTGACCGCGATTTCCGGCGGGCGCTTGCCCGTTCGCAGGTCGGCAAGCTGCGCGCGGGCGGCCGCGAGCTGGTGCTGCGCCTGCAACAGCGCGGCGGTTTCGCTGACGGCCTCGAGCGAGAAGGCCGGCGCGCCGGCGGCGAGGGTCTGGCCGCGCGCGACCGGCAGCTGCGTCAGCGTGCCCGATTGCGACGACGACAGGTACACGAATTCGCCTTCGACGTAGCCCTGGTAGGTCGTGCCGTTGTCGGCCGGGCGTCCGCAGCCGGCGAGCACGGCGATTGCGGCGACCGTCGCCAGCGGCAGTGCGCGGGGCGGGTTCATGACGGCCTCCGTGGCGAGCGGGCCCGTGCGCGACGCGCGGGGGCGGGCGGCTGCATTCCCGAACCGAGCAGCGCGCGGACGTGCCGGTGCAGCACGTCGCGGTCGATCGGCGGCATGCCGCGCGCGCTTTGCCACAGTTTCGCGGTCGCGAGCGGCAGCATCACCAGCGCGACGATCGAATGGAACAGGAACGCGGGTTCGAGCGCGGGGTTCAGCGTGCCAGCCTGCTGCGCGCCGCGGATGCGTTCGGCGAAGCGTCCGACATGATCGAGCGGAATGCGCCGGACCATCCGTTCGCGCAGCAGCCCGCCTTCGTGGACGATCTCGCGCAGCCAGATCGACGGCAGCCACGGCATGCGGTGCGTGACGTCGAAGAAGCGGTCGACGAGTTCGCCGACGAGCGCGAACGGATCGTCGTCGATCCGCGGCTCGGTCGGTCGCCACACGAACGCGATCGCCTGTGCGAGCCGTTCCTCGACGATCGCGTCGAGCAACCGCTCGCGATTCGTGAAGTAGTAGTGGACCATCGCCGATGTGACGCCTGCGGCGGCGGCGATCTGCGCGACGGTCGTCGCGGCGATGCCGCGCTCGGCGAACAGCTGCATCGCGACGTCGAGCATGTGGTCGCGCAGGTCGAAATCGTCGACCGACGGGCGGCGCCCGCGCGGCCTGGCGACGGTGGATTTCGTGTTCATGAAATCGACGCTAATTGATGAGTTAGTTAATTTCAAGGAAGGGTTTTCGACCGGGTTGATCGAGATCAGGCGAGCGTCGAACGGGGGCGCGGGCGGGCCGGGATGTGGCGCGGTGCGGCAAGCGGGTAGCGGAGTGTAGGGAGCGGCTAATGCGGAAACGGCGAGGGAGAACCGGCGGGGAGCGGCGGGGCCCCGGAAGGGAAACGGCGGCGAACCCGGTCGTGCAGCGGGGGCACGTGCGTCGACAACGGCACGCGCCCCGGCAAGCGCTTATTGATCGATCGGCGACGTCAGCGGCACGTGTTCGCCGGTCAGCCCGAACACGACGATCTGCGCGGGTTCGGTCGCGCTCGCGTTGCGCGACACCTGGTGGCGCGAGCCGGGCGCCTCGTACCAGCCTTCGCCAGCGCGGTAGCGGTGCAGCGGGCCGCCGTTCACCTGCGACAGCACCTCGCCTTTCGACACGACCGCGAACACCGAGCCGAGGTGCCGGTGGGCTTCCGACGCCTGGCCGGGCGCATAGTCGACGGTCGCGACGACAGCGAGCTTGCCGGGCGCTTCGGGCACGGCCTGCTGCATGATCGTGTGCACGTTGTCGCCGGTGTCGTGCGCATGGGCGGCGGCCGGCAGCAGCGCGGCGCCGGCCGCGAGCCATGCGCCGAGGGCGGCGCGACGGAGCGTGGCGTACGTCATCGTCGTCTTCTTACTCGGGCATCTTGCGGAACGCGATCGCGAAGCGGTTCCACGTGTTGATCGTCGCGATCAGCATCGACAGGTCGAACAGCTCCTCGTCGGTGAAATGCGGCTTCACGGCCTCCCAGACGGCGTCGGGCACGTGGTTGTCGGCCACCAGCGTCAGTGCCTCGGTCCATTCCAGCGCCGCGCGTTCGCGCTCGGTGAAGAACGGCGTTTCGCGCCACACGACGACGGTCGCGAGACGGCGGTCGGTTTCGCCGTCCTTGCGTGCGTCGGTCGTGTGCATGTCGACGCAGAACGCGCAGCCGTTGATCTGCGACGCGCGCAGGCGGACGAGTTCGGCGAGCGGCTTCTCGATCGAGCTTTTCGCGATGAAGTCCTCGGCGTTGCGCATCACCTTGATGGCATTCGGGCTGGCGGTATAGAAGTTCAGGCGCGGTTGCATGGCAGGTCCTTTTTCGGTTGGAGCGCACGGTGGCGCGACAGGACCCACTTTAGGGCGCAAGCTGGCCTGCTTGAATGGCCAATTTCTGGAAAATTCAGGTAACCAGTGCCGGGCCGCCGATGCTGCCCGAACCCAGCAGGCCGGCGAGCTTCGCAAGCGCCGTGTCGATGCGCAGCGCGTCGATCCCGCCATAGCCGAACAGCAGCCCCGCACTGACCGGCACGCCGACGTGGAATGCCGAGATGCCGTACAGGCCGATGTCCTGCGCGCGGGCGGCGCGGACAAGTGCCGCCTCGTCGAGCCCCGGCTTCAGGCGGGCGGCGAGGTGGATGCCGGCGGTCGGCACGATCGCGTCGAACCACGGCGCGAGTTCGCCGCGCAGATGCGCGATCAGCATCTTGCGACGCGCGTCGTAGTGCTTCTGCACGCGCTTCAGGTGCCGTGCGAAGTCGCCTTCGAGCATGAAGCGGGCGAGCGCCGCCTGCGTCAGCGTGCAGGTGTGCCAGTCGACGATCTGCTTCGCCTTGGCCAGCGCGCCGCGCAGCGCGCGCGGCGGAATCGCGTAGCCGATCCGCAGTTCCGGAAAGATCGTCTTCGAGAAGGTGCCGACATACGCGACGAGGCCCGTGCGGTCGAGGCTCTTCAGCGACTCCACCGGCCGGCCCTCGAAACGGAACTCGCCGTCGTAATCGTCCTCGATGATGACGGCGCGGCGGCGCTGCGCCCATTCGAGCAGCGCGACGCGCCGGTCCAGCGTCATCGGCATCCCGAGCGGGAACTGATGCGACGGCGTCACGTAGACGAGGCGCGCGTCGTCGGGCAACCGTTCCGTGACCAGGCCGTGCGCGTCGACCGGCACGCCGATCACCGTCGCACCGAGCGACGCGAACGCGGCACGCGCGGGCGGATAGCCGGGATCCTCGACCGCGACCACATCGCCGGGCCGCACGACGACGCGGGCGATCAGGTCGAGCGCCTGTTGCGCGCCTTGCGTGACGAGCACGTCGTCCCAGCCGCACGCGACCGCGCGGCTGAACGCGACGTAACGCGCGATCGCCCCGCGCAGCTGCGGATCGCCGGCCGGGTCGTGATACTGGGCGGGACCGCGCATCTGCTGGCGCAGCGCGTGATGCAGGCAGCGCCGCCACGCGTCGAACGGGAACAGCGTCTTGTCGGTCACGCCGCCGCGGAAGTCGAAGCCGGGCGCATCGTGCTGTATGGGCATCGCGAGCGCGTCGGGCAGGTCGTTCCACAGCGCGCGGGCATCGACCGCGTCGACGCGCGGCGTGCCGTCGACGAGCGACGGTGCCGACATGGACGCGGCGTGCGGCACGCGCGCGAGGCCGTCGGCGACGAACGTGCCGTCGCCCGCGCGGGTATTCAGGTAGCCCTCGGCCACCAGGCGCTCGAACGCGTCGAGCGTCGTCTTGCGCGAGACGCCGAGCTGTTTCGCGAGGTCGCGCGTCGACGGCAGCCGCGCGCCGCCGGCGAGGCGTCCGTCGACGATCGCGGTGCGCAGTTGCCGGAAGATCTGCCCCGTCAGGTCGTGACGGCCTTCGATGCGGATCGCGATGTCCATCGCAGTGGTTACCTCGATTGCCATGATTTCGAGTCGACCAGCATACCGGAAGCCGGTCGCGGCGGCATGGTGCGGGCGGCGTGGCGGCGTGACGGAATGCCTGTACCGGCCGCCGGAGCGCAAGGAATCGCGCGGAGGCCGGCCGAACCGGCCGGGCGGGACACGCCCGTGACCGGCACGATCGGCACGACCGGCCCGCATCGCCCGATTGGACCTTGGCCCGCCGCTGCCTTACGATCCACGACAACCCCACACCGGAGCCACCCCATGCTGTCCGAAGACGAACTTGCGCTGCTCGACGCGATCCGCGCCACCGGCAGCCTGTCGCGGGCGGCCGCGCGGCTCGGCAAGGCGCCGTCGACGGTATCGCACGCGGCGCGCCAGCTCGAAACGCGCTTCGACGCGCTGCTGTTCGACCGGCGCGGCTACCGGCTGCAGCTCACGCCGGCCGGACAGCTGCTGACCGACGAGGCGGCGCGGCTGGCGCTGGACGTCGCGCGGCTGACGCAGCGCGTGCGGCAGGTCGCGAGCGGCTGGGAGGACCGGCTGTGGATCGTCAGCGACGAGGTGCTGGAGTTCGACACGCTGTTGCCCGTCGTCCACGCGTTCGATGCGCTCGATTCGGGCGTGTCGTTGCGTTTCACGCACGAAGTGCTCGGCGGTACCTGGGAAGCGCTGCGCGACGGCCGTGCGGACCTGGTGGTCGGCGCGACCAACGAGCCGCCGGCGATTCCCGGCTTCAAGTGGTTCGAGCTGGGGGCGATCGAGTGGGTGTTCGCGGTATCGCCGCGCCATCCGCTGGCCGCCGTGAGCGGCGCACTGACGCGAGATGCGATCGGCGCGCACCGGGCGGTCGTCGTCGCCGATTCGTCGCGGCGCGCGGCCGGCCGCGCGTATGGCCTGCTCGGCGGGCAGGCCGTGCTGGCGGTGCCGTCGATGCGCGCGAAGATCCTCGCGCAGCGCGACGGGCTGGGCGTCGGCTGGGTGCCGCGCCGGCGCGTGGCGTCGCTGCTGGCGCGCGGCGAGCTCGTGGAAAGACAGACGGCCGATCCGCGCGAGCCGAACCGGCTGTATGTCGCGTGGCACGGCGACCGGGACGGCCGGGCGCTGCAATGGTGGCTCGAGCAATTGCGCGAACCGAGGCTCGCGCAACGGCTGCTCGACGGCATCGACGTGGCCGGCTGACGCGGCGCGGAACAGCGCGACCGAACCCGCCCGCGCAAACACGTTCGACGATTTCGAACGTGTTCGTCGCGCCCGTCGTACGGCAAGGCCGGGCGCGGCGCGCATCCTGTGTCCACGGTCAACTCACCGGTTCACAGGAGAACATCATGCAACGCTTCGAAGGAAAGACGGTCCTCGTCACGGGCGGCAACAGCGGCATCGGCCTGGCGGCCGCCAGGGCATTCGCGGCAGAAGGCGCGCGGGTCATCATCACCGGGCGCGATGCGCAGACGCTCGAGGCCGCGCGGCAGACGCTCGGCACGGATGCGCTCGCGATCCGCAACGAGGCCGGCAGCGTCGCGTCGGCCCGCGCGCTGGCCGATGCGATCGCGTCGGCGGGGGCGCGGCTCGACGCCGTGTTCATCAACGCGGGCGTCGCGAAACTCGCGCCGTTCGCCGACAGCGACGAGGCCATGTGGGATCTCGTGTTCAACACCAACGTGAAGGGCGCGTATTTCCAGATCCAGTCGCTGGTGCCGCTGCTGAACCGTGGCGCGTCGATCGTGATCAACGGCTCGATCAACGCGCACATCGGGATGCCCGGCTCGTCGGTGTACGCGGCGAGCAAGGCGGCCGTCAATTCGTTCGCGAAGACGCTGTCGACGGAACTGCTGCCGCACGGCGTGCGCGTGAACGTCGTGAGCCCGGGGCCCGTGCAGACGCCGCTCTACGGCAAGCTCGGGTTCGACGCGGCCACGCTCGACGAGACGGCCGACAAGATCAAGGGCCTCGTTCCGATCGGCCGGTTCGGCACGCCGGACGAGATCGCGTCGACGGTGCTGCACCTCAGCGCGCCGGAATCCGCGTTCATCGTCGGCGCGGAGATCATCGCGTCGGGCGGGATGGGCTTGCTCTGATCGGCGAAGCCCCGGCGGGGGCTGCAACCGCCCGGCGTTGCGCCGGGCGGACAGCCCCCGTCATCGGCGGACGGATTGCATCTATCGCGCCGCACAGGCGCCAAGCCTGTCGCCGCCGGCTTCGAGCTGCGTCACCGTGAGCCCGGAGAACGTCGCGCGGCCGTGCTCGGCGAACACGGCGACGCGGTCCGCGTCGGGCGGCGGGAAGATCAGGTCGGTGAGCGCCACGCGGCCGCCGTTCGCGAACACTTCGACCGAGCCGCGATCGACGACGATCTCGAGCCGCAGCCGCCCGTGCTCGAGCGGCAGGTCCACGATGTGTTCGCCGCTGAACGTGCCGGCGAAATTCGCTTCGCCGGAGCGGGAGCGGTCGAGCGTCAGCGTGCGCTTGACGGTGTCGTACACGATCCGGGTGCCGACCGAGCCGTCCGCCGAGCGCCGGACGATCAGGCCGGCACGCGCCGCGTGCCGCGGCTCGAGCGTGACCGTGATGCGCTGGACGGCGCCGCGCGTCGCGGGCGACAGCGCGCGTGTCGCGGAGTCGACCGTGAGGTCGCCTTCGTGTACGGCGGGCCGCCCGTCCGCCCATGCGTCGAACGCGGCGGCCGGCGCGACGACGAGCGTCGGTTCGCCGTCGATCGTTTTCAGCGAGAGTTCACGCGGCAGGGTCATCGCGCCGCGCCACGGCGCGGTCGGCACTTTCGCCGCGTAATCCCAGTTGCTCATCCACGCGATCGCGACCGGCCGTGAGCCGGGCGCGCCCGAGAAGGTGCCGGCTGCGTAGAAATCCGCGCCGTGGTCGACCCAGTGGAATTGCGCGGGATCGGAACCGGCGGGGGCGACGCGATCCGGCGTAAACGTGCGGCCGTCGAAGTGGCCGACGAAATACATCGCGCCCGAGCCGCCGGCGATCGACCACGGGTTGACGTTGACGATCATGACCCACCGTGTTTGTGCGGGGTCGCCGTCGAGCGGCAGCGGCACGAGGTCGGGCATTTCCCACAGCGCGCCGTCGTGCGGCACGCCCGGCCGCGTGAAATCGCTCAGGAAATTCCAGTGGATCAGGTCGTCCGAGCGATAGAGCTTCACGACGTGCGCATCGGCGACGACCGTCGTCATCAGCCAGTAGCCGCCCAGCGCATACCACGACACTTTCGGATCGCGGAATTGCTTCGATTCCGGGTCGAGCGTCAGCACCGGATTGCGTGCGTAAGGTTGCCACGTCGTGCCGTGATCGAGGCTGTACGCGAGCGACTGCGCCTGAATGCCCGGCGCGTGGCCGGAGCCCGCCTTGTACACGCTCGTATAAAGCGCGACGAGCGGCGGGTGGCCGGGCGTGCCCAGGCCGGACGTATTGAGGGTGTCGGCGACGATCGAGCCGGAGAAGATTTCCTCCGTCGCGTTCGCGCGCATCGCGACCGGCTGCTCGCGCCAGTGGACGAGATCGGTGCTCGTCGCGTGGCCCCACGACATGTTGCCCCAGTCGTTGCCGAGCGGATTGTATTGGTAGAACAGGTGATAGCGTCCGTTGTCGTAGACGAGCCCGTTCGGATCGTTCATCCAGTTGCGCTGCGGCGTGTAATGGAGCGCGGGTCGCCATTGCGGGGTGCCGTCGTCAGCCGGCGCGTGGCAAGGCGCGGCAGCGACCTGGGTACAGGCCACGCAGGCGAGCAGCAACCGGGCGATCCGGGCGGAAAAGCGAAAAGACGTCGATATCATGCGGGGTGTCGTGCTTCGCCGTGCAAGGCGGGAAAGAAGGGCGCCTGCCGCTTTCGACGGCGGTGCGCGCAATGGATGGAAGGAAAAAAGTGGAGGCGCGCACGCGACACGCGCGATATGCGCCTCCCTAACCCCGTGCCTTTATCGATGATCGTTATTGTTGGTTATCCCGGCTTCACGGGTTGTGGCCGTCGCCCGTCGCGGGCAGGTTCGCCGGAATGTCGCCGTAGCCGCCGAGCCCGCCGCGGCCATACGTGCGATCGACCGCCGTCGACGTTCCGTTGATGCCGACCTTCACCGTCGGCGCGAGCGTGCCGCCGCGACGCGGGCCGATCGCATCGATGAACGACTCGACGAGGCCGCCCGGCATCACGTAGTGCGAATACGACTGGAATTCGCGCGGGTTCTGGTTCGGATCCTGCGAATACGGTGCACCGGCCGGCGCGGAGAAGTCGGTCGGGTTGCCGAGCACGAGGCCGCTGCCGCCGTTCAGCGGCAGGAAGTCGCTGCGGATGCCGTTGCCGACGAAACCGTACACGCCGTCCGGGCCGTCGACGCCGGCCGCCATCGTCGTGCGGTGGCTGATCGTGAACAGGTAGTACTTGCCGTCCTTCAGGTAGATCTGCGGGCGCTCGGTCTGGTCGTCGACGCAGTTCGCCGACAGGATCGGCGGCAGGAACTTCCATTCGGTCAATTGCGGGTTCGTCGCGACCGCCAGGCCGACATTGGCCTTTTGATACACTGCGCCCGAATTCATCACCGCGTTGAGATCTTCCTTGTACGGATCGTTCGGCGCGTAGCCGAGATCGGCTTCGGTGCAGGTGCGTGCGCCGCGCTGGCCGCCCGTATTGCCTTCGAAGACCATGTAGGTCTTGCCCGGGTGCGCGGGATCGGTGAACACGAACGGATCGCGGAACGAGAAGTAGGTGTTCTGCTGGCCGGTCTGGTAGTAGTTGCCGTCCGGTTGCAGCAGCGCCTTGTGATCGCCGAAGCCGGTGAACCACACGTGCTTGTCGTCGGCGTGGATGTTGCCGTCGGCGCGCGTGATGATCGCCTGCGGCGGCGTGATGTCCGCGCCGCCGGGCGCCGAGCGGTTGAACGACGTCGCGGTGTAGTACAGGCTGACGTTGCTGCCGTTCGTGAGGCGCGCGGAGCCCGACCATTCGGCGTTGTTGGTCATCGGTGCGGTGCCGAATACCCTGGCGCTCGCGCCGTCCGGGAACAGGTGGCCGCCCCAGGTCCAGCCGCCGTTGGCGGGGCGCTGCGACGCCGGGATGCCCGCGCGGCGATAGAAGAAGCCGATGCGGGCGTGGACGTGACGGTCGTCGAACGTGTAGCCCGCGTGCGGATCGGCGGTGAGCGAGAAGATCACCTCCCAGCCCTTGTAGCTGAGCTGGTTCGCGCGCAGGTCGGCCAGCGGCCACGTGTCCCACACCCACACGTTCGAGTTGATCAGCGGGAAATCCTGCGGGATGTCCGGCATCGTCAGCGCTTGCGGCAGCGAGTTCTTGTCGGCGCCGGCGGTGTGCGACTGCGCGACGATCTGGCGAATGTCCGCACGCGTCCAGCGCATCGTGAAGTTGCCTTCGGGATCGTAGGCCTGCTGCGTATGGGGCGTGGGCATGGGCGCGCCCGTGCCGCTGGACTGCGCGTGCGCGACGGACGCGAAGGCGGCAAGTGCGCCGCCAGCGAGGAGCAAACGTTTGGTCGTCGTCGGGCGGAAAAGGGGAAAGTATGTCATCTCGTCGTCGTTTCCTGGAAAGGTCAAAGTGAACGGCTGAGTGGGCATCGATGTCCAAACCGGTTTGGATGCTATTTCAAACCGGTTTGGAACGCAAAAGATATTTAATTGACGGTAATCGTTACCAATTGGAAATAATTACCCGGCCGGTGCATCCCTGTGTTCGGGCGGCCGGGCGGATCGGCGAATGCGAGGAGTGACGGTGAAGGTGAATCTGAAGGCGCTGTCGGACGCGCTCGGGCTGTCGCGGACGACGGTCAGCCGCGCGCTGAACGGCTACGACGACGTCAGCGAGGCGACGCGCGAACGCGTGGCGAAGGCCGCGCGGGAAATGGGCTACGTGGCCGACCCGACCGCGCGCCGGCTGGCGACCGGTCGGGCCGACATGATCGGGATCGTTTATCCGTTCGGCGCGGGCGATCTCGGCGATCCGCGTTTCGGCGAGGTCGTCGCGGGCATCACCGAGCGGCTCGCGGAACGCAATCTCGATTTCATCATCGCGTCGGCGCGGCCGAACGCAGAACTGGACACCTATCGGCGCATCGTCGAAGGCAAACTCGTCGACGGCCTGATCGTCGCGCGAACGCTGGTTGACGATCCGCGCATCGCGTACCTGCAGGCGAGCGCGTTTCCGTACGTGGCCTACGGCCGGACCCGGATGGCCGAGCCGTACGCGTGGTTCGACTTCGACAACGAAGCGGGCGCGCGGGACGCGGTGCGCCGGCTGACGGGTTTCGGGCACCGGCGCATTGCGATGATCAGCGCGCCGCTTGCCCTGAATTTCGCCGCGCAGCGCCGTGCAGGTTATCTGTCGGCACTGCGCGAAGCCGGCATCGAGCCGGATCCGGCGCTGCTCGTCGAGTGCCCGTTCACGCACGACGGCGGGTTGCAGGCGGTGCGGGCGCTGCTCGCGCGCGCCGAGCGGCCGACGGCGCTGCTGGTCGACAACAATATCGCGGGCGGCGGCGCGTTTCGGGCGCTCGTGGACAGCGGGCTGCGCCTGGGCGAGGACATGTCGCTGATCGTCTACGACGGCGTGCCGCCGGGCCTCGCGCACCCGTATCGCGTGACGGCGGTCGTGCAGCCGACCGGCCACGCGTCGGGGCGCTCGCTCGCGGAACTGATGCTGCGCCTGCTTGGCGACGGCGTGCGCGAGCACCGGCTCGAGGCGCCGACAATCGAGGCGGGCGACACCGACGGTCCGTTGCGCGACCAGCCGGCGCGGTGAAGGCGAGGGGGCGCGAGTACCTGCGGGCACCGACGGATCGCGCCCCTCGAGAAAAGCCATGACGGCGGCAGGGATGATTGTCCGACTACTAGACGACCGGTCTAATCCGCGACTATCATCCGTCCTCGTGAATGCGGCGACGTCCGTGGCGCAGGCAAGCAAGGCGCGAAAAATGCCATCTCGCGCGTGGTGCTGGTAGCGCGGCGAGACGCCGTCGTTTTATTTTCGAATGTTCTAGACGACTGGTCTAATAGGCGCGTGCCGCATTCGGATACGCGGGTCGCACGATGACGCGTCACAGCTGACTAACGGACAGGCGCGGACAGGCGCGCCGCGCCGGCCGGTTTTCTGGATCATGCGGCCCCGGTCCCATCAACTTTTCGAAGGAGTGTCCGATCATGAAGATTCTGGTTGTCCTGACCTCGCACGACACGCTCGGCGACACCGGCAAGAAGACCGGCTTCTGGCTCGAGGAACTGGCCGCGCCGTACTACGTGTTCAAGGATGCGGGCGTCGAGCTGACGCTCGTGTCGCCGAAGGGCGGCCAGGCGCCGCTCGACCCGAAAAGCAGCGATCCGGCCGCCCAGACCGACGCGACGCGCCGCTTCGAAGCCGATGCGGCGGCGAAGGCCGAACTGGCGTCGACGCGCAAGCTGGCCGACGTGTCCGTTGACGACTACGACGCCGTGTTCTACCCGGGCGGCCACGGCCCGCTGTGGGATCTCGCCGAGGATCTGCATTCGATCGGCCTGATCGAGCGCGCGCTGGCGGCCGGCAAGCCGGTGGCGGCGGTCTGCCACGCGCCGGGCGTGCTGCGTCACGTGAAGAATCCGCAGACCGGCGAATCGGTCGTGCGCGGCAAGCGCGTGACGGGCTTCACCAACAGCGAGGAAGCGGCCGTCGAACTGACGGAAGTCGTGCCGTTCCTCGTCGAGGACATGCTGAAGACCAATGGCGCGCAATTCGAACGCAGCGCCGACTGGGCGCCGCATATCGTCACCGACGGGCTGCTGATCACGGGGCAGAACCCCGCGTCGTCGGCGCCCGCCGCCGAGGCGCTGCTCGCGCAACTCGGCCGCCGTTGAGCCGACGGCGCCGGCCGGGCCGGCGCCGCACCGTATCCGTCGCCGGGTGCAAGCCGTCCGGCGACGGCCCGAATCGTTCCGTCGTGCGCACCGCACGGCGCGTTTCCCGTCGTTTTGCAGAACCAAGCAAAGGAGCCGTGGATGTCTGCCCTGTTCGAACCGTTCAAACTCAAGGATGTCACGCTGCGCAACCGCATCGCGGTGCCGCCGATGTGCCAGTACGTCGCCGAGGACGGCGTCGTCAACGACTGGCATCACGTGCATCTGGCCGGCATCGCGCGCGGCGGCGCGGGCCTCGTGATCGCCGAGGCGACGGCCGTGTCGCCGGAAGGGCGCATCACGCCGGGTTGCGCGGGGCTGTGGACCGATGCGCAGGCCGCAGCGTTCGCGCCGTCGGTCGCGGCGATCAAGGCGGCCGGCGCGGTGCCCGGCATCCAGATCGCGCATGCGGGCCGCAAGGCGAGCGCGAACCGTCCGTGGGAAGGCGACGACCATATCGCCGACGGCGATCCGCGCGGCTGGCAGACCATCGCCCCGTCGGCCGTGCCGTTCGGCGCGCATTTGCCGAAAGTGCCGCGTGAAATGACGCACGACGACATCGCCCGCGTGCAGGCCGATTTCGTCGCCTCGGCGAAGCGTGCGCGCGATCTCGGCTTCGAATGGCTCGAATTGCACTTTGCGCACGGTTATCTCGGCCAGAGCTTCTTCTCGGTGCATTCGAACCACCGCACCGACGAATATGGCGGCTCGGCCGAGAATCGCGGCCGCTTCCTCGTCGACACGCTCGCGGCCGTGCGCAAGGTCTGGCCCGAGCACCTGCCGCTGACCGCGCGCCTGGGCGTGATCGAATACGACGGCCGCGACGAAGAGACGCTCGCCGAGTCGATCGCGCTCACGCAGCGGATGAAGCGGGAAGGGCTCGACATGCTGAGCGTGTCGGTCGGCTTCTCGACGCCCGCCGCGCAGATTCCGTGGGGCCCGGCGTTCCTCGCGCCGATCGCCGAGCGCGTGCGCCGCGAGGCCGGGCTGCCGGTGTCGTCCGCATGGGGGATCGACACGCCGCAACTGGCGAACCGCGTGGTGGCCGAAGCGCAGCTCGATCTCGTGATGGTCGGGCGCGCGCACCTGGCCGATCCGCACTGGCCGTACTACGCGGCCAGGCAGCTCGGCGTCGAGCGTCCGTCGTGGACGCTGCCCGCGCCGTACGCGCACTGGCTCGAGCGCTACCGGATCGCCGACAAGGCGGCCTGAGCCGCCTTGACGACACGGCGCGCGCATCTTGCGCGTCGCCGATCCGGCGCCGATGGATAGAATGGCGGTTCGTGCAGGCCGGTTGCCTGCGCGAACCGCCATTTTTCATTTCGACAGAGGTGCCATGGGCGCACACGTCCCGTCGTCTCACGACCCCGCCGCACGGCCGCGCGCGCAGCAGGTTGCCCGCGTCGTGCTGTATGCGGCGCTGCTGGTGCTCGCGCTGTGGATCATCCGCGACTTCATTCCCGCCATCGCATGGGCCTGCGTGATCGCCATCGCGATGTGGCCGCTGCTCAAATGCTTCGAATCGCACCGGCTGTTCCGTGACCGGCCGACGCTGATCGCGACCGTCATCACGGCCGCGATCTCGCTGCTCGTCGTGCTGCCGATCGCGGTCGCGGCCGTCCAGGCGATCGGGCAGGCGCACGACCTGCGCGAGTGGCTGAAGTCGGTCCAGGACAGCGGCATTCCGTTGCCGGACGTCGTCAGCCGGCTGCCTTACGGTTCGGCTCAGATCACCGAATGGTGGCAGGCCAATCTCGGCCATCCGCTGCATCCGGCCAGCGCGATGCACGGCGTCAACAGCGAGAAATTCCTCGCGTTCGGGCGGCAGTTCGGCACGAAGCTCGCGCATGTGCTGCTCGAATTTGGCTTCATGCTCGTCACGCTGTTCGTGATCCTGCGCGCGGGCCACAAACTGTCGGGCGCATTGCTGCAGGGCGCGCGGCGCGCGTTCGGGCACAACGGCGCGGAACTGATCGACCGGATGGTCAAGGCCGTGTACGGCACGGTGACGGGGCTCGTCGTCGTCGGGCTCGGCGAGGGTGCGCTGCTCGGCATCGCGTATGCGCTGGCCGGCGTCCCGCATGCGGCGCTGCTCGGCCTCGTCACGGCGATTGCCGCGATGTTGCCGTTCTGCGCGCCGATCGTGTTCTGCGGCGCGGCGCTCTGGCTGTTCGTGCAGGGTGCGACGGCGTGGGCCGTCGTGGTGGCCGTGCTCGGTTTCGTCGTCGTGTTCGTCGCCGAGCATTTCGTGCGGCCGGTGCTGATCGGCAGCTCGGCGCGGCTGCCGTTCCTGCTGGTGCTGTTCGGCATCCTCGGCGGCGCCGAGACGTTCGGCCTGATCGGGCTGTTCGTCGGCCCCGCGCTGATGACGGTGCTGACGATGCTGTGGGCCGAGTGGATCGCGTGACGATGCGCGACGTTGTGCCGATTTGACGCATCGGCGCGGCAGATTCGATGCGCGTGCAAGCATGTGGGGGCTGCAACGACCGGGCTTGCGCGCGGGCATGACATGCAGGGATTCGTATAAAGATCTCTACATTTCTTTTCGATCCGGACCCAAAGGTCGAGTAGCATGGGGCTTTCGATCACGCCGGCATGGCGCAGCAGATTTTCCCAAGCATGCGATTGATTTCGATGGCCCGTCCCGCAGCGACGCTGTCCCTGGCCGCCAGCTGCCTGATGTTGCACGGCTGCGCGTGGTTCGACTCGTGGCTGCCATTTTCGTATTCACGCACGCCGCTCGCGCGGGCCGCCTCGCGGCACGGCGCGACGCGTGCCGATGTCGTCCGCGCGGCCGGCAACCCGCGCAGCGTCTGGATGGTCCGCAACGGCAGCGGCGTCTGCTACAACTACTTCATCGAGCACGGTAACGATCACCGCGAATATTTCGTCGTGTTCGACAGGGCCGGCATCGTCACGCAACACGGCTTCGATTCGTGCATGAACGCCGATCGCAAGGGCACGCTCCAGCCGGGCAAGGCCGCTTCGCGCTAGCGCGGCGGCCGTGCCCGCCCGCCGTCACGCGATCGTGTCGACCACGCCGCCGTCCACCCGCAACGCGGCGCCCGTCGTCGCCGAAGCCTGCGGCGAGCACACGTAGACCACCAGGTTCGCGACTTCCTCGGGCGTCGCCGGCCGCTGGATGATCGAGCTCGAACGATGGTTGCGCACGAACTCCACGGCCACGTCTTCCACGCTGCGGCCGGTTTCGTCGGCCGTTTCCTTCAGCAGCGCCCGCACGCCGTCCGACATCGTCGGCCCCGGCAGCACCGAGTTGACGGTCACGTTGGTGCCGGCCGCGAGCTTCGCGAGGCCGCGTGCGATCGACAGCTGCGCGGTTTTCGTGAATCCGTAATGAATCATGTCGACCGGGATGTTCAGGCCCGATTCCGACGAAATGAACACGATGCGGCCGGCATTGCGTTCGATCATCCCCTTCAGGTAATGCCGCGCGAGCCGCACGCCGGACATCACGTTCATCTGGAAGTAATGTTCCCACTCGGCGTCGTCGATCTCGAAGAACGCCTTCAGGCCGTAGATGCCCGCGTTGTTGACGAGGATGTCGGCTGCGGGCGTGTGTTGCGTGATGCGGGCGACACCCGCGGCATCGGAGAGATCGGCCGCGATGCCGTCGAAGCCCGCGTCGGGGACGGCCGCGCGCAGGTGCGCGAGCGCGGACTGCACCGACGCATCGCTGCGGCCGTTGACGACGACGCGCGCACCGGCGCGCGCGAGCCCTTCGGCAATCGCGAGCCCGATGCCGGCGGTGGAGGCGGTGACAACCGCGGTCTTGCCTTTCAGATCGATATGCATGAGCGTGACGGAAGAGGAGTGAACGAAAACCGCCGCGGGCGCCGCGGCGGACGGAATTCAAAGCTTAGGCGAAACGGCGCAATCCCGTATCGAAGCGTGGCGATCCGGTTGCGCGGCGCCGCACAGTCTTGTACGGTGAGCGGTCGCCGTCCGAACCGGGAGCCCGCCGCGTGAGCCGTACCGCCAACCGATCCGTCGTACCGTCGCCGTTCTGGCGCGATGCCGCGCTGCCGTTCATCGAGGCGCGCACCGTCGACGATGGCCGCTCGATCTGCTACGCGAAGCACACGCACGACACGTTTTCGGTGGGCGCGATCGTCGGCGGCACGAGCACCTACGTGAACGGCGCGACGCACGAGCACGTCGGGCGCGGCGTGCTGGTGATCATCGACCCGGAACAGGTGCATGCGTGCAACCCCTACGGCCCCGACGCGTGGGCGTACCGGATGGTCTATGTCGACGTGCCGTGGCTCGCGCGGCTGCAGCATTCGCTGGGCCGCGATCCGAACCGCGATTTTCATGGCTTTTCGCCGAAGTTGACGGAACGGCGCGACCTGTTCGCGCAATTTGGCGGTTTCTACCGGACGCTCGTCGCGCCCGGCATCGATCCGCTCGGCAAGGAGAGCGCGGCGGTCGAATTCTTCACGGCGCTGCACGGCGCGCTCGACCGCGAACTGCCCGGCCCGCGCGCCGGGGACGACAACGCCAAACTCGCGCGCGCGGCCGATTACATCGCCGCGCATTGCCGCGAGGGCGTGACGCTCGATGCGATCTGCGCGGCCGCCGATTTGTCGCCGTCGTACCTGATCCGCGCGTTCAACGCGCGCTACGGCATGACGCCGCATGCGTTCCTGATCGACCGCCGCGTGCAGTACGGCCGCACGGAGCTGCGCCGCGGCCGGCCGATCGCCGACGTCGCGCTCGACGCGGGCTTTGCCGACCAGGCGCATTTCCAGCGCGCGTTCCGGCGCATCGCGGCCGCGACGCCCGGCCAGTACCGCAGCGCGACGAGCTGAGCCACGAGTCGAGCGGCGAGCCGGGCGAGGCGCGCCCTACACGTCCAGCAGAAACAGCGCGCTGCCCGCGAGCAGCAGCGCCATCAGCCGGTTGAACACGCGCATCCTCCGCGCGTTCGCGAGCCGGTGCCGCAGCGATGCGCCGGCATACCCCCAGCAAGCGATCGACGCGAAACAGATCACGAGATACAGCGCGGCGAACTGCCAGACCTGCGCGCGGTCGCCGTCGGCCGCGTATGCGCCCATCGCGGCCACGCACGCGAGCCACGCCTTCGGATTCAGCCACTGCATCGCCGCGCCGGACGCCGCCGACGGGCCGGCCACGTCCGGGTCGGCCGACAGCCGGCCGTCGTCGAGGGCGAGCCGCAGCGCCATGTACAGCAGAAACGCGATTCCCGACCACTGCGTGGCGGTCGTCAGCACGGGCCAGCGCGTGAGCGCCGCGTGCAGCCCGAGGCCGATCAGCAGGAACAGCGCGACGAAGCCGAGCGTCGCGCCGGCCGCATACCGCAGGCTTGCGCCGAGACCGTGGCGCGCGCCCGCGCTGAGCGCGACGATGTTGACGGGACCGGGGGTGATCGACGACGCCAGCGCGAACGCGGCCATCGAAACCAGCATGCTCATTGAGTGCCTCCATGCGAATGTCAAAGTCGCATCGAGACTAAAGAAGCCGCGCGTGCCAGTATTGAAGAAAACTGCCCTCGGCGGCGCTGTCTGGATTCAGGCAACGCCGAACCGGGCACGGCGCTCACCGGTGCTCGACAGTCGTTGGACGCAGGCGTTGCAACCGAAGGCATCGAGTCTCACGTCACGGACGAGCGGCCGCCGCGAGCGCGTCGAACGCGTCGGCTTCCGGAAGCCGCAGCCACGACTCCGGGCCCGCGTCGATTTCCTCGACCGTCAGCAGGCACGCATCGAGTTCGCGACGCAACCGGTCGTGATCGACCGACTGCCCGATGAACACGATTTCCTGCCGACAATCCCCCGCAGGCTCCTCCCATTTTTTCAGCACGCCATCGCGGCGATAGTCGTCGTGCGGCCAGTCCGACTGCGGGATGAATCGCCACCATCGCCCAACGTAACCCCACTGGAACGCGCCGCCCGTCTGCACGAGCATGGCGATCTCGGGATAGCGGTGCGCAGCCCAGACATAACCCTTGCAGCGAAGCAGCCGGCCGTTGTCCCACGGACGGCGCAGCCATGCGAGCAGGCGCGCCGGATGAAACGGCGCACGTTCACGATAGGTCCACGACGCGATCCCGTACGCATCCGATTCCGGGGGGCGTTCGTCGATCTGCATGCGCTGCATCCATCCCGGCGATTCGACGAGCGCCGGCAGATCGAAGCGCCGGGTATCGAGCACGTCTGACGGATCGACCTTGCCGTGCTGCATCGGCAGGATTCGCGCAGATGGATTCAGCGACGCAAGAAGCGCGCGCAGCCGGTCGAAACCCGCGTGGCCGATCCGGTCGAGACGGCTCACGAGGATCACGTTCGCATATTCGACTTGCTCGAGCAGCAGATCCGACAGCTTGCGCGGCGGACCGGAATGGCCGTCGTTCGCGAGCGCCGCGTCGTGCGCGACCGGTTCGGCCGACGCGATCATGTCCTCGAACGTCTCGCCGTCGACTACCGTGACGAGCGTGTCCAGCCGTGCCAGCTCGCTCAGGCTGAAACCGTCCCGATCGAGAAACGCAAACGTCTCCGCGACCGGCATCGGCTCCGAGATGCCGGTCGACTCGATCAGCAGATAGTCGAAGCGGCGCTGCCGCGCGAGCGTGCTGATCTGCTCCAGCAGATCGGCGCGCAGCGTGCAGCAGATGCAGCCGTTGCTCATCTCGACCAGTTCGTCCTCGCCTCGATGCAGCTCGACGTTGCGCCGCACGTCGTCGGCGTCGATGTTCACTTCGCTCATGTCGTTGACGATCACGGCGACCTTCAGTCCCGCGCGATTGCGCAGGATGTGGTTCAGCAACGTCGTTTTCCCGGCGCCGAGGAAGCCGGACAACACGGTGACCGGAATCCTCGGGCCAGGGGCGGCCGGCGCGCCTTGCTTCCCCGGCGTCGTCATGCGCTCTGCCCGGACGCGCGATCCAGGTAGCCTTCGAACAGGTCGACCACGACGTAGCCGTCGTCGGCGGCGTCGCCCCACAGATCCTTCACGCGGAACTCGACATGGTAGGTCGGCTGATGGGCGGCGCCGGTGTCGCCGTGGCCGATCGCGTCCGGGAAGGGCCACGATTCGGTCGTCCGGTGCAGCACGACGCCTTCCTTGCCGCGAACGTAGCCCGGCGCGCGGATGTGCCCGCTGACGTATTCGTCGCGAACGACGACACGCTCGCCGACCTCGAACCGCGTCGAGTCGGGCGGTGCCGCCCGGCCGCCGGATGTCGGCGGGTTCGCGAGCCGGAAATGCGAACCGAGCGCGCGGTCGAGTTCATCCTGCGTGAGCACGCCGGTTTCGACGAGCAATGTCGCCGTCGCGATCACGTAGCGCTCGTAGTAGCGCGTGCCGACATGCTGGCGTACGTCGATGCGTTCGACCGCGTGACGTACCTCGTCGACGCTGAATTTTTTCAGTTGGTCCACGCCGACGAACATCAGGCTGTACGCGAGATGTTCCCAGTCTTCCTTGAAGACCGGCTTGTAGCCGAGACTGTTGATCGTGTGCGGCACCGGGCCGAAACCCTGGAATCCGCCGAGGTCGTGAAAGCCGTCCATATGTGATCTCCGAGATGAAGGTCGAGAGCGAAACGGGGGGAGTCAGCGCGCGCGCGGCAGCGCCACGCCGATCAGCACATCCTTCGTGACGAGCGTGCGCAGTTGTTCCTCGGTCATGTGCTCGCTGCCGGCCGGCCGCACGGGCAGCACGAGATAGCGGCTTTCGGCGGTCGTATCCCAGACCTTCACGACGACGTCGTCGGGCAGGTCGGTGCCGAGCTCGCGCAGCACCGTGCGGCCCTCGCGGACGAGCCGCGCACGATATTCGAAGCCCTTGTACCACTCAGGCGGCAGCCCGAGCACCGGCCAGTTCGTGCATGAGCACAGGCTGCAGACGATCACGTTCTTCAGCGTGGGCGTGTCTTCGAGCGCGACGATGTACTCGCCCTGCGGGCCGGTGTAGCCGAACTGCGCGCACGCGGCCGTGCCGTCCTTCAGCAGCAGTTCGCGAAACGCCGGGTCGACCCACGCACGCGCGACGATGCGCGCGCCGTTGGCCGGATCCCAGGTCGTGGACATCAGCTCGGTCAGGCCTTCGATATAGCCGTCGGGGATCAGGTTCTTCTCTTTCATCACGCGAAACAGCGCCCAGGCACGTTCGCCGGGCGTCGAGGCTGTTTCCGCGGAAGGGGTCGCGCTCATCGTGGGGTTCCTTGTCGTGGTTCGGGTTGACCGCCGCCATCGCGTTGGTATTGCCGTGGCGGGGCGTGGACGCGTGGTGTCGGTCACGCTCGACGAGCAGGGTAAGAAGAGAAAAAGCGCGGTTCTTTGCCGGCACGGATCGGAAACTGTGCTGAGACGGCCCCGTGGCGCGGCATGGGGCCGATGCGCGCGGATGCACGGAGATGGGCGGCAATTGGCGGGGCGCCCGGCACGAAAACAGCGGCAGCGGCGCACGTTTTGCGACCGCTGCATGGCATCGGAGGCGCAGGTCCGCCACAGCCAATTTCTTGTTCCGCCGGAAAACAGAACTGCGGATTTTGCCTTCCTATTCTCATCCTCAAGCGACGGCCGTTCGATGTCGCGAATCGCCGGCATCCCCGATGCTACGGCGGAACAACAGTCGGCCAGCATCCCGCGATTCCACCATCCGGCGACGGTTCCCGTTCGTCGTGCGTCGAGCGTGGCGGTGTCTGCGCAACCAGGTGAGGAGCATGATGGACAACGTCAACAGAATGAAACTGAAGCGAATCGCGCGCTGGATCGGTTTGTCGCTGATCGCCGTCGCATCGCATTACGCGGGCGCGGTCGAGGTCGATCCCGGCGACTATGAGCAGTATCCGGTCGGCGCGACGATCGGCGTGCTGTACTACAACTATTCCGCGACGAACGCCTACTACGCGAACGGCCACCGGACGTCGGATTTCGACCTGCAGTCGAATGTCGGCATCGCCCGCCTGCTGCATGTGTTCCAGCTCACCGACAGGCTCACGATCGATCCGCAGGTGTTGCTGCCGTTCGGTCATATCAGCAGCTTCGGCAACGCCGGCGCGCTTGGCAGTACGAACGGTGTCGGCGACGTGATCCTGACCGCACCGTTGAAATTCCGCCTGAACGAAGCGAAGGACGTCGTCGCCGCGACGGTCTACGTCTACGCGCCGACCGGGAGCTACGACCAGAACCGCGGTCTCAATCTCGGCGCCAACCGCTGGTCGCTCGATTTCCAGGCGGCCTACGTCAAGCACTTTTCGCCGCAGTGGGCGCTCGATCTCGTCGGCGATGCGATCTGGTACGGCAACAACACGTCGTATGGCGCGAACGGTGCGACGCTGCATCAACGGATGAGCTACAGCGCACAGGCGATGGTGCGTTACATGCCCGATCCGGGCACGTCGCTCGGGATCGGCGTCACGCAGCTCTGGGGCGGTGAAACGAGCGTCGACGGCGCGGACAACAACGACGCGCTGCGCACGACGCGCCTGCGAATCACCGCGGCGAAGTTCGTGACGAAGGCCGACCAGGTGCAAATCCAGCTCGGCACCGACCTGAGCGTGCGCAACGGTCCGAGGAACAGTGTGCTCGCCGGCCTGCGTTACGCGCACATCTTCTGACCACCCGCATGCGCCGGGATAAGGCCGGTGCATGTCGCTCCTTCCCCACGTCGATACCCCGACACCCGATTCCCTTTCCAGAGAGGTCATGCATGGAATCCGCCATCGACAAACACCTGGTCTGCCCGCGGACGCTGTCGCGCCGCGTCGCCGATGACTACCAGCCGCCGTTCCCGATGTACGTCGCCCGGGCCGCCGAAGACCTGAGCCAGGTCGTGATGGGCTATTTCGGCGTGCAATACAGCGGCGCCGACAAGCGCGCGGCGGCACTGGCCGCTTTGCGCGGGATCGTCGCCGATTTCGGTGCGCAGGACGGCCCGAACAACTTCGATCTGACGCAACACACCGACGACCAGGGTTACGAGAACCTGATCGCCGTCGGCTACTGGCGCGATCCGGCCGCGTATGCGCGCTGGATTGCGTCGCCAGCCCTCGTCGAATGGTGGACCTCCGACGCACGCCTCGCGGACGGCATCGGCTACTTCCGGGAAATCGTCGCGCCGCGCGCCGAGCAGTTCGAGACGCTCTACGCGTTCACGAACGATTTCCCCGGCGTCGGCGCGATCATGGACGGCGTCAGCGGCGAGATCGAGGAGCACGGCTACTGGGGATCGATGCGCGACCGGTTCCCGATCTCGCAGACGGACTGGATGCGGGCGGACGGCGAGTTGCGCATCGTCGAGGGCGATCCGGCCCGCGGCGGCCGCGTGGTCGTGCTGGCGCACGACAACATCGCGCTGATTCGCTCCGGCCAGGACTGGCGCGCGGCCGAGCACGACGAGCGCCGACTGTATCTCGAGGAGATCGAGCCGACGCTGCGCAGCGGAATGGACTTCCTGCGCGACAACGGCACGGAGGTCGGCTGCTACAGCAACCGCTACGTGCGCTCGATCGATCTCGACGGCAACGTGCTCGACGAGAGCTACAACATCGGCCACTGGCGCTCGCTCGACCGCCTCGAACGATGGGCCGAATCCCATCCGACGCACCTGCGGATCTTCGTCACGTTCTTCCGCGTCGTCACCGGGCTGTCGAAACTGCGGCTGTATCACGAGGTTTCCGTCTTCGACGCGAAGCATCAGGTCTACGAATACGTGAACTGCCATCCGCGCACCGGGATGATGCGCGACGCCGTCGCCATCGCCCGCTGAATCCCGCCGGCACCGCCGGGGCCGGCGGTGCCGCTTACCGAACTGGAGAACGTCGATGGCCATCAAACGCCCGACCCGCGAACAACTGTCCGATATGGCAGCCGGCTTCGGCTTTCATCTCGATTCCCGGCAACTCGCCGAATACGACGATGCCCTGCAGGCGAACTTCGACGCCTACGATGCGATCGACGCGCTGCCCGACTATCTGCCCGTCGTCGCGTATCCGCGCACGCCCGGCTACCGCCCGGAAGGCGACGAGAACCGTTACGGCGCGTGGGCGCGCAAGAGCACGATCCACGGCGCCGCCGACGGCAAGCTGCGCGGCAGGACGGTGGTCGTGAAAGACAACATCTGCGTCGCCGGCGTACCGATGCGCAATGGCTCGACCACGTTCGAGGGCTACGTGCCCGACGTCGATGCGACCGTCGTCACGCGGGTGCTCGACGCCGGCGGCACGATCGCCGGCAAGTCGACCTGCGAGTACTACTGCTTTTCCGGCGGCTCGCACACGAGCGCGTCGGGGCCGGTGCACAATCCGCGCAAGGCAGGGCACTCGTCCGGCGGCTCGTCGTCGGGCAGCGGCGCGCTGGTCGCGAGCGGCGAGGTCGACATGGCGCTCGGCGGCGACCAGGGCGGCTCGGTGCGGATCCCGTCCGCCTATTGCGGCATCTACGGGATGAAGCCGACGCACGGGCTCGTGCCGTACACCGGCGCGATGCCGATCGAGGCAACCGTCGATCATCTGGGGCCGATGACGGGCAACGTGCTCGACAACGCGCTGCTGCTCGACGTGATCGCGGGCGACGACGGGCTCGATCCGCGCCAACGGACGTTGCCGCCGCGCGCCGACTATCTCGGCGCGATCCGCGACGGCATCGCGGGATTGCGGATCGGCATCCTGCGCGAGGCGTTCGGGCTCGCCAATTCGGAGAAGGTGGTCGACGAGGCCGTGCGGGCCGCCGCGCTCCGGTTGCGCAAGCTGGGCGCTCGCGTCGACGAAGTGTCGGTGCCGCTGCATGCGGCCGGCACCGCGATCTGGCTGCCGATTGCGGCCGAGGGCGCGACGCAGCAGATGATGAAGGGCAACAGCCACGGTTTCAACTGGGGCGGCCTGTACGTGACCGGCATGATCGATCATCACGCGGGCTGGCGCGAGCGCGCCGACGAGTTGCCGGATACCGTGAAGGTGACGATGCTGCTGGGCGAATATTTCACGAGCCGGTATCGCGGGCGTTACTACGCGAAGTGCCAGAACCTCGCGCGACGCTTGCGATCGGCTTACGACGCGGCGCTGCAGTCGTATGACGTATTGCTGATGCCGACCGTACCGATGCGCGCGTCGAAGCTGCCGGAGCCCGGTTGCGCGATGTCCGAGTCGCTGACGCGGGCGTTCGAGATGCTCGCGAATACCGCGCCGTTCGACGTGTCCGGGCATCCGGCAATGTCGCTGCCGTGCGGGGTAGCCGACGATCTGCCGATCGGGCTGCAACTGGTCGGGCGCCGTTTCGACGAGGCGACGCTCTACCGCGTTGCGTATGCGTATGAACAGTCGTCCGACTGGCGTCGGACGACGTGCGCATGACATGTCCGGAGCGGTAGCATGCCGCCGCTGCGCCGCGTGCCGGTTCGACCGGCCATGCGGCGTACGCGGTCAGCGATTGGACAATGCGCTTTTGAACGGGCACGCTGTCGGCTGCGTGTTTGCTAATCCATGTGGGGCACGACCATGACGATGCGTCCTCTCCCGCGCGCCGCAAGCGGCGACGCGCCCGGTCCGGCGTCCGGCAGCCCGCTGGACGAACGGACGAACGCGGCCATCGAGGTGCCGATCGACGGCTCGGTCAGCCAGCGTATCGAATTCTGGCGCGAGACGATTCTGCGCCTGTTCGCGGACGTGCAGATCGCGGCCGTGCAGAAAGCCGATTTCTTCGGCCGAGTGCGGCAGCGCAAGTGCGAAAAGATGCGAATCTCGGAAATCCACGCGAGCGAGCAGGCCGTGATCCGGCGTTATCGCCAGGCGCGCAGCGAGTATGAGGACAAGTACTTCGGGGTCTTGATGCTCGAGGGCAGCCAGTCGGTCGAACAGGACGGCAAGATCGTCACGCTGCATCCCGGGGATTTCGCGATCTACGACGCGACACGGCCTCACCACCTGCAGTTCGGCCAGTCGTGGCGCGAGATCGTCGTCAGCATTCCCCGCGCGACGCTGAACCAGCTCGTCGTCGGGATGGAGCACCGCACGGCGTGCCCGACGCAAACCGGGGACGGCGTCGGCAGCGTCATGCGTGCGTTTCTCGAGCAGATGTCGTCGCAGATCCGCAGTGTGACCGAGGACGAGATGCGGCAGTTGTCGGATACCGCGATCACGCTGATCGCGATGACGCTCGGGGGCATGCAACGCAACGACCTCGCGCAATCGAGGATGAAGGCGTTGACACTGACGCGTGTGAAGCGGCATGTGCTCGAGCACCTGCACGATCCGGAGCTGAACCCGATGATGATCGAGCGCTCGATCGGGATTTCGTCGCGGTACATCAACAAGCTCTTCGAGGCCGAGGAGACGTCGCTGATGCGTCACGTGTGGAACCTGCGGCTCGAACGGTGCGCGCAGGATCTCGCGAATCCGCAATGCGCTGCGCTGCGCGTGTCCGACGTCGCATTGCGCTGGGGATTCAACGACATGTCGCATTTCAGTCGCGTGTTTCGCGAGCGGTTTGCGATGTCGCCGCGGGCGTGGCGCGAGCAGGGCGGCAAGCCGCGCGCGTAATGCGCCCCGGGCCGCGTTCGTGGCCGGCAAGCGCCGATCGGAGGCGGCCGGACGTCGACAGGCGCAGCCGCCTTCAGTGCAGCGCCCGCGGCGCGTGCGCCGGCCGCGAATCGGTGGAGTCGACCACGCCGGTTGCATCGGTTGCGTCTCCCGCGCGCAGCGGTCCGCCCGCGCAGGGTTCCGTCGACACCGAGAAGCCGAACGTGTTGACGCCGCCCGAACACGCGACGAATACGCTGCCGCCGTGCATCTCGGCGACGGCCTTGACGATCGACAGCCCGAGCCCGTGGTTCTCCTTGCTGTTCGCGCGGGCTTCCTCGAGCCGGTAGAAGCGTTCGAACACGTGCGAGCGCTGCACCGGATCGATCGGCTCGCCGGGGTTCGACACGGCCATCTCGACGAGCGTGTCGCGGCGCGTGATCTTCACGTGCAACGTCGCGCCGGGCGCGGAATGCTGGATCGCGTTGATCAGCAGGTTCGTCATCGCGCGGCGGAACAGCGACGGATCGACGGCCGCGCGCGCATCGCCGTGCAGTTCGGCGTGCAACTGCGCCTCGTCGAGCGGGATCTCGAGGAAATCGAGCATGCGCCGCACCTCGTCGGCGAGCGACACGTCCTTCAGGTCGGTTGCCCGTTCGCCGCGGTCGCTGCGCGACAGGAACAGCATGTCGTTGATGATCACGCGCAGCCGCTCGAATTCCTCGAGGTTCGACTGCAGCGTCTGCCGCATCCGCTCGACGGTGCGGTCGCGGCTGGTCAGCGCGACCTGGGTCTGGCCGATCAGGATGCTGATCGGCGTGCGCAGTTCGTGCGCGACGTCCGCGTTGAACGCCTCGAGCCGCGCGTAGGTCTGCTGGATGCGATCGAGCGCGCCGTTGAACGACGTGGCGAGGTCGCGCAGCTCGGCCGGCAGCGCGTCGGTGTGCAGCCGTTGGCGGCGGTTCGCGAGGCTGATGGCCGATGCATCCTGCGACAGCCGGTCGAGCGGCGCGAGCCCGAAGCGGGCCACCGCGCGGCTCAGCAGCAGCGTGATGATCGTCGCGATCGCGATCAGCCCGGCGAGCGTCCAGCCGAAGCGGCGCAGCATCCGCTGCGTGCGCTCGCACGAGCTGGCGACGATCAGCCTCAGTGTCGGCCGCTCGCCGTTGCCGGCCACCGTGACGGTCTTCGTCATCACGTCGTAGCTGCTGTCGTTCAGCGCGTAGCGCTGGAATGCGCCGAACGGCGCGCCGACGGGCACGCCGTCGACGGGCTTGCCGAACCGGAAATCCGGATTCGTGCTGTCGACCTGGTAACGCGTCGAGCCGTCGGGCGGTTCGAGATCGGCGAGCTTTTCCTGCATGAGGCGCCCGCGTTCGGACGTGAGCGCGTGCGACACGATCATCTCGGCGACCTTGGTGCGCGTATCGAGCGTCGCGCGCAGCTCGGCGAACAGCTGGCGCTCCATCATCACGAACAGCCCGCAGCCCACCAGCGTGAACACGAGCAGCGACACGATGCCGAACATCGCCGATAGCCGCAGGACGATCGAGCGTTTCATGCCGGCCTCTCGGTATCGCCGTCCTCGCGCGCCTCGAGCACGTAGCCCATCCCGCGGATCGTATGCAGCAGCTTGTCCGCGAACGGGCCGTCGAGTTTCGCGCGCAGCCGCTTGATCGCTGTCTCGACGACGTTCGCGTTGCTGTCGAAGTTCACGTCCCACACGAGTTCGGCGATGGTCGTCTTCGACAGCACCTCGCCGCTGCGCCGCGCGAGCACGCCGAGCAGCTGGAATTCCTGCGCGGTCAGGTCGAGCCGCGTGCCGTCGCGGGTCGCGCGGCGGCCGATCAGGTCGACCCGCAAGTCGCCGATCGAGATCAGCGTCGATTCCTGCACGCGCGCGCGGCGCGTCAGCGCGCGCAGCCGTTCGATCAGTTCGAGGAACGAGAACGGCTTGGTCAGGTAGTCGTCGGCGCCGCCGCGCAAGCCCCGCACGCGGTCGTCGACGCGGTCGCGCGCGGTCAGCATGATGACGGGCGTCTGCTTCTGCGCGCGCAACGCACGCAGCACGCCGAAGCCGTCGAGCTTCGGCAGCATCACGTCGAGCACGACGACGTCGTAGTCGAATTCGACGGCTTTCCACGCGCCGTCCTCGCCGTCGAGCGCGGTATCGACGACCCAGCCTTCTTCGGTCAGGCCGCTCTTGAGGTATTCGACGACTTTCGGTTCGTCTTCGACGATCAGGACTTTCATGTTCGAATCCGTTGTCCGCGTAATCCGGTTAAGGGCCCGGGGGCGCTGGCGCCGGTGCCGGGGCTGCGGCGACCTCGGCCGGCGCCGGGCCACTTGCCGCCTGGCCGTCCCAGCCGCCGCCGAGCGCCTTCGCGAGAAACACGACGAGCGCCGCGCGCTGGCCCTGGATCTGCACGGCCTGCCGCTCGCTCGTCAGCAACTGCTGCTCGGCCGTCAGCACGTCGATGAACGGCGTCAGGCCGCCCGCGTAGCGATCCTGCGCGAGCGACACGAGCTTGCGCGCGTCGTCGACGGCCGCGGAGGCCTGCTGCGCGGCCTCCGCGAGCACCGACAACCCGGTGACCGCATTCTGCACCTCCTGGAACGCGGTGAGCACGGTCTGCCGGTAATTGGCCTGCGCGGCGACATAGCCGGCCTGCGCGAAATCGACGCCGGCCTTCAGTTTGCCGCCTTCGAACAGCGGCTGGCTGAGCGACCCGCCGACCGACCACAGCAATGCCGGGACGGTGAACAGGCCGGCGAAGCGCGTCGCGTCCCAGCCGATGTCGGGCGACAGCGTGATGCGCGGGAAATACGCGGCGCGCGCGACGCCGATCTGCGCATTCGCGGCGGCCATCGCGCGCTCGGCCGACGCGACGTCGGGGCGCCGCTGCAGCACGTCGCTCGGCAGGCCGGTCGGCAGCGCGGGCGCATTGATCGGCACGACGCGCGGCGCGATCGAGAAGGTGGGGGCCGGCGTGCCGACCAGCGTCGCGATCGCGGTTTCGACCTGCACGCGCTGCTGGAGCAGCAGCTGCGCCTGGGTGCGCGTCGCGTCGAGCTGCGCGCGCTGCTGCAGCAGGTCGAGGCCCGATACGGCGCCGAGGTCGTGCCGCGCGCTCACGTAGTCGAGCGCCTTCTGCTGCAGGTCGATCGAGCGCTTGACGACGTCGATCTCGGTGTCGAATTCGCGCAGCGCGAAATAGCTCGACGCGAGATCGGCGGTCAGCACCAGGCGCGCGTTCGCGAAATCGTCGCGCGCCTGTTCGGTGGTGGCCTGCGCCGATTCGACGCTGCGCCGCACGCGGCCGAACAGGTCGAGCTCGTAGCTCACGCTTGCGCCGACCTGAACGTCGTTCTGCACGGTCGACGCGCTCTGCGTCGCGTAGTTGGTCTGCGGCCGGTCGGCCGAGATCTTGAAGCGCTGGCCGCTCGCGTTCAGGCCGACGGCCGGATACTGCGCCGAGGCGACCGACGCGAGCGTCGCCTTCGCCTGGTCGTAGCGCGCGGCGACGGCCTTCAGGTTCTGGTTGTTGCGCAGCGCCTCCGCTTCCAGCGCATCGAGCTGCGGATCGCCGAACGCGGTCCACCATGCCGGGTCGAGCGGCGCGCGGGCCGGCGCGGCCGGGTGCCAGTACCCATCGGCCGGATCGAGCCGCCACGCGGCCGGCGTGGCGACGTCGGGCCGCTGGTAGTCGGGGCCGACCGTGCAGCCGGCGAGGGCG
>NZ_QOBB01000081.1:0-29142 GCF_024704855.1 Burkholderia sp. HAN2018
GACGTCGCTCGGCGTCGCGCTGGTGATCGGCGGCAAGGTGTTCGCCGCGATGAAGCGCTCGCTCGGCGCCGGCGAATGGATCAAGCGCGGAATCGGCGCGGCGCTGCTGGCCGGCGTCGGTGCGATCGCGCTCGGCCTCGATACGGGCGCGCTCGCACAACTGTCGACCGTCACGACGGGCGGACTCGAAACGAAGCTCGTCGACCGGCTCGGCGGGCGTGCCAACGGCACGCCGGCGGCAATGGCACCGGCCGGCGGTTCGGCGGAAAACGTGGCAGAACGCGCGGCGGACGGCTCGGCCAACGGTGTCGCGAACGGTTCCGGCGGCGCGATGATGGCCGCGACGGCCGATGCCGCGCAGGCCGGCGGCGCGATGATGCGCGCGGTGGACGCGACGCATGCGCCCGCCGCGCTGCCCGTCGAAGGCACGCTGCCGTCGCTCGACGGCGCGGTGCAGTGGCTGAACTCGCCGCCGCTGACGGCGGCCGGCCTGCGCGGCAAGGTGGTGCTGGTCGATTTCTGGACCTATTCGTGCATCAACTGCCTGCGCACGCTGCCGTACACGACCGCGTGGGCGCGCAAGTACGCGCCGTACGGGCTCGTCGTGATCGGTGTGCACGCACCCGAATTCGCGTTCGAACGCGACATCGGCAACGTGAAGAAGGCCGTGCACGACCTCGGCATCGACTTCCCGGTCGCGATCGACAACCGTTTCGCGATCTGGCGCGCATTCAACAACGAATACTGGCCCGCGCACTACTTCGTCGACGCGCAAGGCCGCGTGCGCCGTCACCACTTCGGCGAAGGCGAGTACGCGGAATCGGAGCGCGCGATCCAGTCGCTGCTCGCCGAGGCCGGCCATCCGGAAGCGCTGAACGTGCCGCTCGGGCTCGCCGGCGCGCCCGCGAAGGGGGCGCTCGCGGCGGCCGACAGCGCGGACGTCCGCTCGCCCGAGACCTACGTCGGCTACGCACGCGCCGAGGATTTCGTGTCGCCCGGCGGCGTGGTGCGCGATGCGGCGTATCACTATGCCGAGCCGGCCCGTCCCGATCTGAACGACTGGGGCCTCGCCGGCATGTGGCGGGTCGGCGCCGAACGCGCGACGCTCGCGGCGCCCGCCGGCCGCATCGTCTACCGCTTCCATGCGCGCGACCTGCACCTGGTGCTCGGCCCCGGCGAGGACGGCAAGCCGGTGCGCTTTCGCGTGACGCTCGACGGCGCGGCCCCCGGCGCCGCGCACGGCAGCGACGTCGATGCGCAAGGCTACGGCACCGTGACCGGGCAACGCCTGTACCAGCTGGTCCGGCAACCCGGCGCGATCGCCGATCGCACGTTCTCGATCGAGTTTCTCGATCCCGGCGTGAATGCCTATGCGTTCACGTTCGGCTGATCCCGGCCGGGGGCGGCGCACCGGCGCCGCGTCCGGGCCCCGCTTTCCATTCCGTCTTCCGAAGGAGCACACCGTGAACACCACCTCCCCCCGCGGTTCCGCGCCGCAACGGCGAAAGGCGATGCTGCGCCGCATCGGCGCCATCGCCGTCGCGGCGCTCGCCGTGTTCGGCTACCAGCGCATCGTCAACTCCGCCGAGGCGATGCGCACCGTACCCGCGCCCACGCTCGACGAAACGCCCGGCACATCGCACGACGAGACGGCCGTGTTCGCCGGCGGCTGCTTCTGGGGCGTGCAGGGCGTATTCGAGCACGTGAAGGGCGTGAAGCAGGTCACGGCCGGCTATGCGGGCGGTGCGTCCGAAACCGCGCACTATGCGCTCGTCGGCTCGGGGCTGACCGGACACGCGGAATCGGTTCGCATCGTCTACGACCCGACCCGGATCACGTACGGCCGGCTTCTGCAGGTGTTCTTCTCGGTCGCGCACGATCCGACCGAGCTCAACCGGCAGGGCCCCGACGAAGGGTCGCAATACCGGTCGGCGATCTTCCCGACCACCGCGCAGCAACGCGCGGTCGCGACCGCGTACATCGCGCAGCTCGGCACCGCGCACGTGTTTCCGGCGCCGGTCGTCACGCGCGTCGAGGACTACAAGGGGTTCTACCCGGCCGAGGCCTACCACCAGAACTACCTCGAGCTGCACCCCGACGCGCCGTACATCGCGTACAACGACATGCCGAAGATCGCCGGGCTGAAGCAGTACTTCCCGGCGCTGTACCGCACCGACGCGGTGCTGTGGCGCGATGCGCGCTCGTGACCGCCACGCGGTCACGCGGCCGCGTGACGGGGTGACGGGGTTGACCGCGTAACGCCCGCCGCGCGGCCGAAGCCCGTGCGGCCACGCACGGCCGGCGCGAGCCGCCCGCGATCCGGTTTGCGCTGCATCAACGAAACCGCGGCCGCCGTGCCGGGGCAAACCCGCATCGCGTCCGCCGCGACCGGCAACTTCGCGTAGACTTCTCCAGATCCCCGCCGCATCTTGCGGCGCCCGGAATTCCAGTCCAGCCCGGAGACGTCACGCATGCGAGCAGTGCCCTTCCCTGACAGCGGCACCCTTGGAGAACCCTCTTCCGGCTCGGCCGTGCGCGACTTGCGCCGCGTGCCGATTCATCCCGATTACTGGTACCCGCTCGCGTGGTCGCGCGAGCTGAAACGCGGCAAGACACTCGGCGTGCGCTTCGCCGGCGATCCGATCGTGCTCGTGCGCACCGAATCCGGCGCCGTGTACGCGCTCGAGGATCGTTGCGCGCACCGCCAGGTGCCGCTGCACGCGGGCGTCGTGAGCGGCGAGACGCTGCGCTGCTGTTATCACGGCTGGACCTACGCGTGCGACAGCGGCCGCTGCGTCGACGTGCCGTACCTCGGCCGCGAGCGCCTGCCCAACGGCGTGCGCGCGTATCCGTGCCGCGAAGCGCACGGGCTGATCTTCGTGTTCCCGGGCGACGCGACGCTCGCCGACTCGCGGCCGTTCCCCGCGCTCGAATCGGCGGACGACCGCGCGTTCAAGACGCGCCGCTTCGGCCGCGAGGTCAAGTGCCACTACTCGTTCATGCACGAGAACCTGATGGACATGAACCATCAGTTCCTGCATCGCAAGCAGATGGGGCAGATGCGTGCGCGCTCGGTCGGCCGGCGCCGCGGCGACGACTGGGTCGAGGTGGACTACACGTTCGCGCGGATGGAAGGCAAGCAGCCGGTCGGCGAGGCGCTCGTGTTCGGCGCGAGCAAGAAGCCGGGCGAGCAGGCGGACAAGAGCGTGATGACGGTGCGCACCGGTTATCCGTACCAGACACTGCAGATCCGCTCGAGCGAAGGCACGCTCGTGATGGACCTGTGGATCGTCTACGTCCCGCTCGACGCCGAGCAGCGCACCAACCGCACGTTCGGACTGCTGTCGATCCACAAGCCCGGCATACCGTTCGCGCTCGATCTCGCGTGGCCGCTGCTCGTCTGGTTCACCGAGCGCATCTTCCGCGAGGATCGCTGGATCGTCGAGCGCGAGCAGGAAGCGCATGACCGGCAGGGCGCCGACTGGAACCACGAGGTGTTTCCGGTCATCAACGAGCTGCGCGACCTGCTGCGCCAGTGCGGCGCGCGCACGGTGATCCCGATCCGCGAAGCGCGCGACGGCGCGTGACTTGAGCGGCGCGCCGGTGCGCGCGCCGTTCGTTACAAGCGGAACGCGCCCGGCAGCAATGCGTGGGCCGTCGTGACGTCGACGGCCCCGTTCAGGTTGGCCAGGATCACTTCGATGTCCGGCGTGCCGATCTCGATGATCACCTGGCGGCATGCGCCGCACGGCGCGATCGGGCCGACCGTGTCGCCCACGACCGCGAGTCGCGTGAAATCCCCCGGACGATAACCGGCGGCGATGGCCGCAAACATCGCCGTGCGTTCCGCGCAGTTGCAGAGTCCGTAAGACGCGTTCTCGACGTTGCAGCCGTGAAAAACCGTCCCGTCGCGCGCCAGCAGCGCGGCGCCGACCTTGAAGCGGGAATACGGCGCGTACGCGCGCTCGCGCGCCGCCTTCGCCGCTTCGATCAGTTCGTGTCGTTCCATCTCGTCGTGCCTCCGATTGTGTGCCGGGGAGCATCGGCGCGGCCGCATCCCGGCCGCCACGATACGCCCGTGGCGTGAAGCGATCGCCGGTATCCGCACCGTGCGATCGGTCAGCCGATCCGCTGATAGAGGGTCGGCGGCGCGTCGCCCGTCTCGCCCAGCACATAGCTGCGCTGGATCGCATCCACCGCGTGCGCCGCGGCGGCTGCGTCGCGGGCATGCACATGGCCGAGCGGCTGGCCGGCTTCGACACGCTGCCCGATCTCCGCGAGCGCCGTCAGGCCGACACTGTAGTCGATCGCGTCCGCCGCGCGCGTGCGCCCGCCGCCGAGCGCGACGACCGCGAGCCCGAGCGCGCGGCAATCGACCCGCTGCACGACGCCGCTCACGCGCGACGGAACCGGTACGATCACCTCCGCCCGCGCAAGATGACGCGCGGGTGCGTCGATCAGGTCCGCGGGGCCGCCGAGCGCCGTGACCATCTTCGCGAAGCGTTCCGCAGCCGCCCCCGAATCGAGCGCGTGCTGCAACTTCACGCGCGCCGCCTCGACGTCGCGCGCCAGCCCGCCGGTGACGAGCAGCTCCGCCGACAGCGCCATCGTGACGTCATGCAGGCGCGCCGGGCGCGACTTGCCCGTCAGGTAGTCGATCGCGCACGCCACTTCGAGCGCATTGCCCGCGCACGGCGCGAGCGACTGGTTCATGTCGGTGAGGATCGCGGTCGTCTTCATGCCGGCGCCGTTGCCGACGTCGACGATGCTGCGCGCCAGTTCTGCCGACTGTTCGGCGGTCGGCATGAATGCGCCGGAGCCAACCTTCACGTCCATCACGAGCCCGTCGAGCCCGGCCGCGAGCTTCTTCGACAGGATCGACGCGGTGATCATCGCGATCGATTCGACGGTCGCCGTCACGTCGCGAATCGCATAGATGCGCATGTCGGCCGGCGCCAGCCGCGCGGTCTGCCCGATGATCGCGACGCCGACCTCGCGCACCGTGCGGCGAAACGCGTCCGTATCGGGCGTCACGTCGTAGCCGGGAATCGCGCTCAGCTTGTCGAGCGTGCCGCCGGTATGGCCGAGCCCGCGCCCCGAGATCATCGGCACGTAGCCGCCGCACGCGGCCACCATCGGCCCGAGCATCAGCGACACGACATCGCCGACGCCGCCGGTCGAATGCTTGTCGATCACCGGCCCGCCGAGATCGAGCGCGCGCCAGTCGAGCACGTCGCCCGAGTCGCGCTGCGCGAGCGTCAGCGCGACGCGCTCGTCGGTGCTCAGGTCGTTGAAAAATACGGCCATCGCGAACGCGGCCACCTGGCCCTCGGTCACGCTGCCGTCGGTCACGCCGCGCACGAACGCGGCGATCCCGTCGCGATCGAGCGGCTGCCCGTCGCGCTTCCGGCGAATGAATTCCTGCGGTAAAAACATCGTTGCCTCTCCTCGATCGTTCAGGTTCAGGCGCAAGTTCAATGGAGCGAAAAGAACAGGCCCGCAATCGCCGCGCTCATCAGGTTCGACAGCGTCGCGGCCGTCAGTGCGCGCAGGCCGTGCCGCGCGACTTCCGAGCGGCGCTCGGGCGCGACCGCGCTGAAGCCGCCCGCGAGGATCGCGATCGACGAGAAGTTCGCGAAGCCGCACAGCGCGAACGACACGATCGCGAGCGTCTTCGGGTCGAGCACCTGCAGGCCGGCCGCCGCGACGTGCTCGCCGCTCTTCAGGTACGGCGACAGGTCGCCATACGCGACGAACTCGTTGAAGATCAGCTTCTCGCCGATGAAGTTGCCGGCCAGTGCCGCGTCGTGCCACGGCACGCCGATGATCCACGCGAGCGGCGCGAACAGGTGGCCGATGATACCCACGAGCGTGATCTGCGGAAAGCCCGCGAACGCCGCCGCGCCGCTGACGATGAGGTTCATCAGCGCGATGAGCCCGACGAACGCGATCAGCATCGCGCCGACGTTGATCGCGATCCGCAGCCCGACCGACGCGCCCGACGCCGCCGCCTCGATCACGTTGGCGGCGCGCTTGTCGTCGAAGTCGAGCCCGTCGACCACGACGCGGCTCGGCTCGACCGTCGGAAACAGCAGCTTGCCGAACAGCAGGCCGCCGGGCACCGCCATGAACGACGCGGCGAGCAGGTATTCCATCTTCACGCCGAGGCCGGCGTAGCCGACCAGCACCGAGCCGGCGACCGACGCCATGCCGCTTGCCATCACCGTGAAGATCTCGGCGCTCGTCATGTTCCGCACGAACGGCTTCACGAGCGCGGGCATCTCGCTCTGCCCCAGAAAGATCGTCGCGACGGCCGAGCACGCCTCGATGCGGCTCACGCCGAGCACTTTCGCCAGTGCGGCGCCGAGGATCGCGACGATCCACTTCATCACGCCGATGTAGTACAGCACCGCGATCAGCGCGGTCACGAAGATGATCATCGGCAGCACGCGCAGGCCGAACACGAACCCGCCGTCGCCGAACAGCTGGAACATCCTGCTGTCGACGAGCCCGCCGAACACGAACGCGATGCCGTGATTGCCCATGTCGAGCACGCGATTGACGCCGTTCGCGGCCGCCGCCAGCGCCGTGCGGCCGGACGGCACGAACAGCACCAGCGCGCCGATCGCCAGCTGCGTGCACAGCGCGGCGACCATGGTCCGGCCGCTCACCGCGCGCCGGTTGTTCGACAGCAGATAGGCCACCAGCAGCAGGAACAGCATACCCAGGAGACTGCGCAGAATATCCACCTCGTACTCCTTGCTCTCAATGTTGTTGGACTGTTCGGCGGGCAGGCCCGGCGTGCCTGCGAAACGCCGTCGGTGGATATTACTCGCCGGCATGCACGCCGACAACGCAAACAAAATGGCCGCGTTCGAGCAACGTCGCGTGCTTCGTCGACTTGCTCAGTTCTTCTACATACCGGGAGATCGGCAAGACGGGATCACGCCACGATCCGTCCCAAATACTGAGAGAACTGGCGGGACGGTGTGCAGCGGGCAGAAGGAGTGCCGGCATGCACGGGAAGGCAAGATGAAGCATGCGGGGCGTGTCGCTCGACCCGACACGCCCCGCACGTTACACACGTTACGCTCCGTTCAGCCGGCGCGCTCGACCGGATGCGGTTCGCGCAGCCGGTTCGCGATCCGCGCGGCCTCGTAGTAGCCGGCGGCCGGCGGGCGCTTCAGGTAGCGTCCCGCGCCGCGCACCGCGCGCAATTCGCCGTCGGCCCATGCGAGCGCGCCGCGCGTGAGCGTATGCGTCGCGACACCCTGCACCGTCATCCCTTCGAACACGTTGAAGTCGACCTGCTGGTGATGGGTCTTCACCGAGATCGTCTTCGTCGCGGCAGGGTCCCACACGACGAGGTCGGCATCGGCGCCCACCTGCACGGCGCCCTTGCGCGGATACAGGTTGAAGATCTGCGCGGCATTCGTCGACGTGATCCGCACGAACTCGTTCGGCGTGATGCGGCCGTGATTCACGCCGTGATGCCACAGCACCGACATGCGATCCTCGACCCCGCCGCAGCCGTTCGGGATCTTCGTGAAATCGTTGCGGCCCATCGCCTTCTGCGACGCGCAGAACACGCAGTGGTCGGTCGCCGTCGTATGCAGTTGCCCCGCCTGCAGCCCGCGCCACAGCGCCTCGCGATGCTCGGCCGAGCGGAACGGCGGGCTCATCACATGCGCGGCCGCGCGCGTCCAGTCCGGATCGCGATAAACGGCCTCGTCGATCACCAGGTGGCCCGGCAGCACCTCGCCGAACACGCGCAGCCCCTCGCTGCGTGCGCGCGTGATCGCATCCACCGCGTCCTTCGCGGAGACGTGCACGATGTACACGGGCACGCCGAGCACCTGCGCGATGCGGATCGCGCGGTTCGCGGCCTCGCCCTCGACCTCCGGCGGCCGCGACAGCGGATGCGCCTCCGGCCCCGTCATCCCGCGCGCGAGCAGCGCCTTCTGCAGCTGGAACACGAGCTCGCCGTTCTCTGCGTGCACGGTCGGCAGCGCGCCGAGTTCGAGCGAACGCGAGAAGCTGTTCACGAGCACCTCGTCGTCGGCCATGATCGCGTTCTTGTACGCCATGAAGTGCTTGAAGCTCGACACGCCGTGCTCGCGCACGAGCGTACCCATGTCGCGATGCACGCTCTCGTCCCACCACGTCACGGCCACGTGGAAGCCGTAGTCGGCCGCCGCCTTCTCGGCCCAGCCGCGCCATTCGCGGAACGCGTCCATCAGCGGCTGCTTCGGGCTCGGGATCACGAAGTCGATGATGCTCGTCGTGCCGCCGGCGAGCCCGGCGGCCGTGCCCGAGTAGAAATCGTCGCTCGCGGTCGTGCCCATGAACGGCAGTTCCATGTGCGTATGCGGATCGATGCCGCCCGGCATCACGTACTGGTCGTGCGCGTCGACGACGCTCGCGCCGGCCGGCGCGTCGATCTGCTCGGCGATCTGGAGGATCGTGCCGCCGTCTTCAGGGTCCGCGCACAGAACGTCGGCGCGATAGGAGCGGTCCGCATCGACCACGGTGCCGCCGCGAATCAGGATTGCCATGGGGTTGCCTCCTCGTTGACTGTCGGGTGCCGCATCGCGCGTGTCATGCGCTCGCGATCTGCGCGCGCTGTCCGGCGCGCCACTTCATCCAGGTGCCGTACACGCCCGACGCCAGCACGAGGCCGACGAACCACGCGTACGTATAAAGCGTGTTGAAGAACGCCGGCACGTTCGGGAACGACGCCGGAAATGCCGTGTGCAGGAAGCCGGGCAGGTTCGGCAGCACGCCGACCGCGAGCGCGGCCAGCGCGGCCGGGTTCCAGCCGCGCGCGTAGCTGAAGCCGCCGCGTTCGTCGAACAGCGCGCGCGTGTCGAGCCGCGTGCCGCGAATCAGGAAGTAGTCGACCATCATGATCCCCGCCACGGGCCCGAGCAGCGCCGAATAACCGACGAGCCAGGTGAAGATGTAGCCGTCCGTCGTCGCGAGGATCTTCCACGGCATCATCACGATCGCGATGGTCGCGGTGATCATCCCGCCGGTGCGGTACGAGATCCCCTTCGGCCACAGGCTCGAGAAATCGTAGGCCGGGCCGACGAGATTCGCGGCGAGGTTGCAGCACATCGTGTCGAGCGTGAGGATCACGAGCGCGATGCCCACGCCGATGCCCGTCATCCGGCTCGTCAGGTCGATCGGATCCCAGATCGCGTTGCCGTAGATCACGACGGTCGCGGACGTCACGACGACCGACACCACCGACAGCAGTGCCATCGGCAACGGCAGCCCGATCGACTGGCCGATCACCTGGTCGCGCTGCGAATGCGCGAAGCGCGTGAAATCGGGGATGTTCAGCGCGAGCGTCGCCCAGAAGCCAACCATCGCGGTCAGGCCCGGCCAGAAGGTCGCCCAGAACAGCCCGGCCTTCTTGCCGCCCGCCGCGAACTGCGACGGCGCCGACAGCATCGTGCCGAAGCCGCCCGCCTTCGACGTCGCCCACCACACGAGCGCCACGCACATCACGACCTTGATCGGCGCGGACCAGCTCTCGAGCCAGCGGATCGAATCGGTGCCGTGCCAGATGAAGTAGAGCTGCAGCGCCCAGAACACGAGAAAGCACGCGAGCTGCCCGAACCCGATGCCGACGACCGGCAGCGCGGCGCCGTGCAGCGCGTTGCCGGTCAGGATGTTCAGCAGCGTATAGATCGCACTGCCGCCGAGCCAGGTCTGGATCCCGTACCAGCCGCATGCGACGATCGCGCGCAACAGCGCCGGCAGCTTCGCGCCCTGCGTGCCGAACGACGCGCGCACGAGCACCGCGTACGGAATCCCGTGCTTCGCGCCCGCATGACCGATCAGCAGCATCGGCACGAGCACGATCAGGTTGCCGAGCAACACCGTCGTCACGGCCTGCCACGGCGACATGCCTTCCTGGATCAGCCCCGCCGCAAGCATGTACGACGCAATGTTCATCACCATCCCGACCCAGAGCGCCGCGAAGTGATACCACTTCCACGTGCGCTGCGCCGGCGTCGTCGGCGCGAGGTCGTCGTTGTACAGGCTGCCGCCCTGCGCCGCGGCGCCATCGGGATCGGCGGGATTCGCTGCGTGATTCATCGAACGCACTCCACGAAAACGTCGGCGCCGGCACCATGCGATGCCGGCCCGGGTGGAACGAAAAGCGACGATGCGGGGCTCTCCCGCGCCGCCGGACGCCGGTCAGGCAGCCTTCTTCGCGTGTTTCTCGGGTGCCGCCGCCGCACCTGCACTCGCCCCCGCGTCCGCGCTCGCCGGATTGTTCGGATGCGTGGTCCAGTTCGCGTAGTCGCCCGAATCGACGCGCTCCATCGTGATGCATTGCTCGACCGGACACACATGCATGCAAAGATTGCACCCGACGCATTCCGAGTCCACCACTTCGAAGTGACGCACGCCGTCCTTCGTCGCCGTGATCGCCTGGTGCGACGTGTCCTCGCACGCGATATGGCACAGCCCGCACTGGATGCAGCGATCCTGGTCGATGCGCGCCTTGATGTCGTACTTCAGGTTCAGGTATTTCCAGTCGGTCACGTTCGGCACCGCGCGGCCGCGGATATCGTCGAGCGTCGCGTAACCCTTCTCGTCCATCCAGTTCGACAGGCCGTCGGCGAGGTCCGACACGATCCGGAATCCATAATGCATCGCCGCGGTGCACACCTGCACGCTGCCGGCGCCGAGCACCATGAACTCGGCGGCGTCGCGCCACGACGAGATGCCGCCGATGCCGGAGATCGGCAGGTTCGGCGTTTCCGGGTCGCGCGCGATCTCCGCGACCATGTTCAACGCGATCGGCTTGACCGCCGGGCCGCAATAGCCGCCGTGCGTGCCCTTGCCGTCCACGGTCGGCATCGGCGCCATGTGGTCGAGATCGACCGCGACGATCGAGTTGATCGTGTTGATCAGCGACACGCCGTCCGCGCCGCCCTTGTACGCGGCGCGCGACCCCATCCGGATATCGCTGATGTTCGGCGTGAGCTTCACGAGGCACGGCAGCTTCGTGCCTTCCTTCACCCAGCGCGTGACCATCTCCACGTATTCGGGCACCTGCCCGACCGCCGCACCCATCCCGCGCTCGCTCATCCCGTGCGGACAGCCGAAGTTCAGCTCGACCGCGTCGGCGCCCGTATCCTCGACGAGCGGCAAGATCCATTTCCAGTCCCGCTCGTTGCACGGCACCATCAGCGACACGATCAGCGCGCGTTCCGGCCAGTCGCGCTTCACCTGCGCGATCTCTCTCAGGTTCACGTCGAGCGGACGGTCGGTGATCAGCTCGATGTTGTTCAGCCCCGCGATGCGCTGGCCGTTCCACTGCACGGCGCCGTAGCGCGAACTGACGTTGACGACGTGCGGATCGAGCCCGAGCGTCTTCCACACGACACCGCCCCAGCCCGCCTCGAACGCGCGGTTCACGTTGTAGGCCTTGTCGGTCGGCGGCGCGGACGCCAGCCAGAAGGGATTCGGCGAAGTGATGCCCGCGATGGTGCAGCGAAGGTCGGCCATGTTCGGCTCCGTGAGAGTGGGGTCGTGTTCGTTGTGCTCGTGGTGGTGGTATGTGACGCGCGCGGTGCGCTCACGCGGCCTTCGCGTTGCGTTGCGCGAGCGCCGCGTCGATCGACGCGGCCGCGCGCTTGCCGTCCTGCACGGCCTGCACCGTGAGGTCGATGCCGCCCGTCGCCGCGCAGTCGCCGCCGGCCCACACGTCGGGCCATGCGGTGCGCCCGTCCGCATCCACCGCGATACGCGTGGCGTCCGCCGTCAGCAGCGCGGCTGCGCCATCGTCCGGCACCAGCGTCTGGCCGATCGCCTTCAGCACCATGTCCGCTTCGACGGTGAAACGCTCGCCCGATGCCGCCTCGAACTCGACACCCGTCACCTGCCCGTTCACGCCCGCCATGCGCACGGGTTTCGCGTGCGTGACGAGCGTGACGCCGCTCTTCTGCGCGAATTCGCGCTCGGCCCACGTCGCGCTCATCGCGTCCACGCCACGCCGGTACACCATCGTCACGCGATCGGCGCCGAGCTTGCGGCTTTGCACCGCCGCATCGATGGCCGTATTGCCGCCGCCGATCACGACCACGCGCCGCCCGACCGGCACGTTCTCCAGCGCGTCGGCCTGCCGTACCTGCTCGATGAAGTCGACTGCGTTCATCACGCCGGCCAGTTGTTCGCCGTCGATCGCGAGCGCGCGCACGCCGGCGAGGCCCATCGCGAGAAACACCGCGTCGTGCTGCTCGCGCAGCGCGTCCAGCGCGATGTCACGGCCAAGCGCGACGCCGGTCTGCAGCGTGATGCCGCCCACCGACAGCAGCCACTCGACTTCACGTTGCGCGAAATCGTCGACGGTCTTGTACGCGGCGATCCCGTACTCGTTGAGACCGCCGGCCTTCGGGCGTGCGTCGAACAGCGTGACGCGATGCCCGGCGAGCGCGAGCCGGTGCGCACACGCGAGCCCGGCCGGCCCCGCGCCGACCACCGCGACGTGGCGGCCCGTGTCGGGCGCGCGCGTGAAGCGCACCGCGCCGGTCGCCATCGCCCAGTCGGTCGCATGCCGCTGCAGCGCGCCGATCGCAACGGGCTGCGCATCCTGGTGGTTGCGCACGCATGCGCCTTCGCACAGGATCTCGGTCGGGCACACGCGTGCGCACATCCCGCCGAGCGGATTCGCCGACAGGATGTCGGTCGCGGCGCCCTTCAGGTTGCCGTTGCCGATCTTGCGAATGAAGCTCGGGATGTCGATCTGCGTCGGGCAGGCCTGCACGCACGGTGCGTCGTAGCAGTAATGGCAGCGGCTGGCGGCGGCCGCGGCCGCGGTCGGATCGAGCAGCGGCGCGATATCGGCGAATTCGCACGAGAGTTGCGTGGACGACAGGCGATGCGCGGCGATATCGCCGGTTGGCTTGGTGGTCATACGCGTTCCTTCGACTGGGTGGAGACAAAGCCGTCCCCGCCGGCTGCGAATGCACAGTCGGGGCGGTCATCATTATCAGGAATGCTACGGTCAGGCGGTACGCAGCCTGCCGGCTGCTACGGTCCTTGCGTCATGAAGCCGGCTCGCATGCGCGCGACAGCATCGCGTGCAGCAGCACGTTCGCGCCGGCCTCGATCCATGCGGGCGTCGCGTCCTCGATCTCGTTGTGGCTGATCCCGTCGACACACGGCACGAACACCATCGACGTCGGCGCGACCTGGGCGAGATAACACGCATCGTGCCCCGCGCCCGACACGATGTCGCGATGCGAGTAGCCGAAGCGGTCGGCCGCACCGCGCACCGCTTCCACGCATGCGGAGTCGAACGCGACCGGCTTGTAATAGAAAATCTGCTCGAGCTGGGTCTCGAGCCCGATGTCGGCCGCGATGCGCGCCACACCATCGCGCAATGCAGCATCCATCTTCGCGAGCACCGCGTCGTCCGGATGACGGAAATCGACGGTGAAGAACACGCGTCCGGGAATCACGTTGCGCGAGTTCGGGTAGACCTGCATCATGCCGACCGTCGCGCAGCCGAACGGCGCATGATCGAGGCCGATCCGGTTGACCAGATCGACCACGCGCGACGCACCGAGCAACGCATCGCGCCGGCGCGGCATCGGCGTCGGCCCCGCATGCGCTTCCTGGCCGGTGAACGTGATCTCGTACCAGCGCTGCCCCTGCGCGTCGGTCACGACGCCGATCGTCTTGCACTCCGCTTCGAGTATCGGCCCCTGCTCGATATGCAGTTCGAACGCCGCGTGCAGCTTGCGCCCGCCGCACGGCACGTCGCCCGCGTAGCCGATGCGCGCCAGTTCCTCGCCGATCGTCTTGCCGTCCACGTCCTTGCGCGACAGCCCGTATTCGAGCGGGAAAACGCCCGCGAATACGCCGGATGCGACCATCGCGGGCGCGAAGCGCGAGCCTTCCTCGTTGGTCCAGATCACGACCTCGACCGGATGCTCGGTCTCGATACCGTGATCGTTGAGACTGCGAATCACCTCGAGGCCGCCGAGCACGCCGTAGATGCCGTCGAAGCGGCCGCCCGTCGGCTGAGAATCCGCGTGCGAGCCGGTAACGACCGGCGCCGCATCGGCCACGCGGCCTGCACGGCGCATGAACACGTTGCCCATCGTATCGACCGTCACCGTGCAGCCGGCGGCCTTCGCCCAGCCGACGATCAGGTCGCGGCCGGCCTTGTCGAGATCGGTCAGCGCGAGGCGGCAAACGCCACCCTTCGGCGTCGCGCCGATCTTCGCGACTTCCATCAGGCTGTCCCACAACCGCTTGCCGTCGACCTTGATCGACGTGTCGAAAGCTGCCCGCTTCACTGTTTCCGATACCGCGTTCATTCGTATCGCTCCTGTGGGGTCGGTGATGTCGTCAGCCCGGTCTGTGCCGGTGCGTGCAATACCTGTTTCGGGGCAATCCCGCCCATGCGCGGTGCATGTCCCGGTCGTGCGCGAAGTTCGTCCGACGAATCGCCGGAACTGCCTTCCGCCGCTCGTCGAATCCTGTCCGATTGGACAGGTTTTAGACGATCAAAATGACCAAAGCAATGTCTTTCTTTCGTGGATCGATAGAGCGAGAAACGTGCCATCGCAACGCAGCATCGCTGCGGATGCGCCGTTTCCGCATGCGTGCGTTCGACGCGGATCAGCGGCTAGAATGAAGCCCAACGCGGCATGCCCGCCGCGCGAGGGTAACGATGAGACATGACGAGGCGGCAGCCGAAGCGACCGACAGCGACGAAACGTCCGCGCCTTTGCGGCGACGCAAGGCACACATCCGCGAGTCCAACGAAGCGCATCTGCTCGCGTGTGCGGAGGCCGTGTTCGCGGAGCGCGGGCTCGACGGCGCGAGCACCGCGATGATCGCGGAGCGCGCGGGCCTGCCGAAGGCGAACCTGCATTACTACTTCCCGACGAAGCTCGCGCTCTACCGCCGCGTGCTCGACGACCTGTTCGAGGACTGGCATCGCGCGGCCGGCACGTTCGAGGCCGGCGACGATCCAGTGGAAGCGATCGGCGGCTACGTGCGCGCGAAGATGAATCTGTCGCGACGGCGCCCGCTCGGCTCGAAGGTCTGGGCCAACGAGATCATCCATGGCGCGGAGCACATGCAGGACATCCTGTCGCAACGCGTGAAGCCGTGGTTCGACACGCGCGTGAAGGTGATCGACGGCTGGATCGCACGCGGGCTGCTCGCGCCGATCGACGCGCACGCGCTGATGTACCTGATCTGGGCGACCACGCAGCACTACGCGGATTTCGATGCGCAGATCCGCGCGCTGAGCGGCAAGCGTGCGTTCACGCAGAAGGCGTTCGACGAGCAGACCGAGCAGGTCGTGCAGCTCGTGATTCGTGCGTGCGGGGCGGTATCGCCGCACGCGAAGGCGTAGCGCAACGCGCATCGCCATTCACTGAAAACGAAGCGGGCGAAGGTCAACGCGCAGAGAGGCCTGCGCGATGCCCTTCGCCCGTAGCACGATACGGTCAGCGTGCCGTATCGCGCGCGTGCGTCGTTACGTGCGTGCTACGCGTCAAGCAACGCGCTCGATCGCGATGGCCGTCGCCTCGCCACCGCCGATGCACAGCGATGCGATGCCGCGCTTCAGGCCATACGTCTCGAGCGCGGCCAGCAGCGTCACCATCACGCGCGCACCCGACGCACCGATCGGATGGCCGAGCGCACACGCGCCGCCGTGCACGTTGACCTTCTCGTGCGGCAGGTCGAGATCGCGCATCGCGGCCATCGGTACCACCGCGAACGCTTCGTTGATCTCGAACAGGTCGACGTCGCGCAGGTTCCAGCCGGTTTTCTCCGACAGCTTGCGCAGTGCGCCGATCGGCGCGGTCGCGAACAGGCCCGGCTTGTCCGCGTAGGTCGAGTGCCCGACGATCACGGCCTTCGGCGTGAGGCCCAGGCGCTCGGCTTCCGAGCGGCGCATCATCACGAGCGCGGCCGCGCCGTCCGAGATCGACGACGCATTGGCGGCCGTCACCGTGCCGCCGTCGCGGAAGGCCGGCTTCAGCGTCGGGATCTTGTCGAGTTTCGCCTTGCCCGGCTGTTCGTCGATCGACACGACGGTTTCGGACTTGCCGGCCTTCACGGTCACCGGCGCGATCTCCGACACGAAATGCCCTTCGGCGATCGCGCGTTGCGCGCGCGTCAGCGACGCGATCGCGAACGCATCCTGTGCGTCGCGCGTGAACTGGTACGCCTGCGCACAATCCTCCGCGAACGTGCCCATCAGGCGGCCCTTCTCGTACGCGTCCTCGAGCCCGTCGAGGAACATGTGGTCGAGCACCTGCCCGTGACCCATCCTCATCCCCGCGCGCGCCTTCGGCAGCAGGTACGGCGCGTTCGTCATGCTCTCCATCCCGCCCGCGACGGCGACACCCGCCGAGCCCGCCAGCAACAGGTCGTGCGCGAACATCGCGGCCTTCATCCCCGAGCCGCACATCTTGTTGACCGTGGTCGCGCCGGCCCCGAGCGGCAGTCCGGCCTTCAGCGCGGCCTGCCGCGCCGGTGCCTGGCCCTGGCCCGCCGGCAGCACGCAGCCGAACACGATTTCATCGATACGCTCGGCCGGCACGTTCGCGCGCTCGAGCGCCGCGCGAATCGCCACCGCGCCGAGGTCGCTCGCGCTGGCTGCCGCCAGGTCGCCCTGAAAACCACCCATCGGCGTACGCGCCGTGCCAACGATTACGATCGGATCCTGAGTCGTCATGATTCGCTTCCTCCAGTGTCAGCGCGGTGCCATGCGCAACGCGCCATCGAGACGGATGACTTCGCCGTTCAGCATCGTGTTTTCGGCGATGTGGCGCACCAGCGCCGCAAATTCTTCCGGGCGGCCGAGCCGCGGCGGGAACGGCACGCTCTTGCCGAGCGCGTCCTGCACGTCCTGCGGCATGCCGGCCATCATCGGCGTCGCGAAGATGCCCGGCGCGACCGTCACCACGCGAATGCCGAACCGCGCGAGCTCGCGCGCGATCGGCAGCGTCATGCCCACGACACCGCTCTTCGATGCCGCATACGCGGCCTGCCCGATCTGCCCGTCGAACGCCGCGACCGATGCGGTGTTGACGATCACGCCGCGCTCGCCTTCCGCATTGGCGTCCTGCTTCGACATCGCTTCGGCGGCCAGCCGGATCATGTTGAACGTTCCGACCAGATTGATCGACACCGCGCGCGCGAAGCGGTCGAGCGAATGCGGACCATCGCGGCCCACCACCTTCTCGCCCGGCGCGACGCCCGCGCAGTTGACGAGCGCGTCGATGCGGCCGAACGCGTCACGCGCGGCGGCGACGGCCGCCTGGCCGTCGGCTTCGCTCGTCACGTCGGTCTTCACGAAGCGTGCAGCCTCGCCGAGCGCGTGCGCGAGGCCCGCACCGGCCTCTTCGTTGACGTCCAGCAGCACGGCCTTGCCGCCTTCCGCGACCACCATGCGCGCCACCGCGGCGCCGAGGCCCGACCCGGCGCCCGTGATCAGAAAAACGCGATCCTTGATATCCATTCGCAATCCGTACAGTGTGTGTTCAGGGTTGAGCGGCCTTGTCGGCTTCCATCTTGCGCAACACGAAGCGCTGGATCTTGCCGCTCGGGGTTTTGGGCAGCGCATCGACGAAGTCGATCGCGCGGGGATAGGCGTGAGCGGACAGCCGCCGCTTCACGTGCTGGCTCAGTTCCTCGGCCAGTGCCGGCGTGCCGTCGAAGTCGTTCGACAGCACGACGAACGCCTTGACGATCTCCGTGCGCTCCGCATCGGGCACGCCGATGACGGCGGCCTCGCTCACGGCCGGATGCTCGATCAGCGCGCTTTCCACGTCGAACGGGCCGATCCGGTAGCCGGACGACGTGATCACGTCGTCCGCGCGGCCGATGAAGCTCACGGTGCCGTCCGGCTCCAGCTCGACGTTGTCGCCGGTCCGGTAATAGCCGCCCGCGATCGCCGGCGTGTCCTGTTGCCAGTAGCCATGGAACCACAGCAGCGGCGAGCGAGCGATGTCGATCGCGAGGTTGCCGGGCTCGCCGGGGCCGAGTTCGCGGCTCGCTTCGTCGAGCACCGCGACGCGGTAGCCGGGCATCGCGAAGCCGGCCGAACCGGCGTGGACGGCATGCGCGAGGCCGTGGTGGTTGTTCACGACCATCCCGAGTTCAGTCTGGCCGTAGTGATCGTAGATCGGCGCGCCGAGTGCCGCGTCGAACCAGCGCACGACTTCCGGATTCAGCGGCTCGCCCGCGCTGCTGACCACGCGCAGCTTGCCCTTCAGCCGCGCCGCCGCTTCCGTCCCGGCCGCCATCAGCATCCGGAACGCAGTCGGCGAGCCGGCGAGGCTCGTGATCCCGAGCCGTTCGATCACGTCGTACGTGCTGTCGACCGTGAAGCTGCCCTCGTAGAGCGTCGTCGCGTGGCCGAGCATCAGCGGGCCCGTGATCGCGTAATAGAGTCCGTATGCCCAGCCCGGATCGGCGATGTTCCAGAACCGGTCGCCCGCACGCAGGTCGACCGCTTCGCGCATGTACGCGCCGAACGCGAGCAGCGCGCGCAGCGGCACCGGCACGCCCTTCGGCAAACCCGTCGTGCCCGACGTCGACATCATCATGAACAGGTCGGACCCCTTGCGCAGCACCGGTTCGAACGAGTCGGACTGCGCATCGAGCGCCGCACGGAAATCGATGTCGTTTTCCGGCAGCGTCTCGCCCGGCTCGCGCACCGTCGCAACGGTCGGGCAAGCGGCGATCTCGTCGAGCTTCGCGCGATTCGCGACGTTGGTCACGACCAGGCGCGCGTCGCTCATGCGCAGCCGGTGCTCGATCGCCTTCGGGCCGAACGCGGTGAACAGCGGCTGGTAGACGGCGCCCGCGCGCCACGTGCCGAGGATCGTCGCGACGAGTTCGGGCGTGCGCGGCAACAGGCCCGCCACCACGTCGCCCGGCTTCACGCCCTGCGCGACCAGCAGGTTCGCGACGCGTGCCGACAGCGCCTTCATCTGCGCAAACGTGTAGCGGCGGTGCTGCCCGCCGGCGTCGATCCAGTCGAGCGCGATCGCGTCCGCGGAGGCGTGCCGGTCGCAGCATTCCACGCACGCGTTCAGGCCGCGCTCCAGGTCGCCGTGCAATTGCTGCGCGGCGGTCTCGATACTGAATCGGGCCACGGCGTCGGCGTAGGCCGGCACCGCCCGGGCGGTAGCTCCATCAGGCATGCGTGTCTCCTGTGCGTTATGGCCCCCGGCGAGCCAGGGGCGCGACGGGGATAGCTCGATAGTAGACAGCCCCCACATTGCAATCAATGACAAACGGAATCTAGAATCGTGATCGCTTTTGCCATGTCGGGAGGAGACAGGAAAATGGGGCCGCAGATGATTTCGCCGGATTTCGTCGACGACGCGCTCGCGTGCCTGCGCCGGCAACGCATCGCGACGGCGCCCGTGCTGCGCGCCGCCGGCCTGCCGGCCGCGGTGCGCGAGCCCGTCACGCCGCAGCAGTACGGCAGGCTGTGGCTCGCGATCGCCGGCGCCCTCGACGACGAATTCTTCGGGCTCGCCGCGCGCCCGATGCGGCACGGCAGCTTCACGCTGCTCTGCCACGCGGTGCTGCACGCCGGCACGCTCGACAAGGCGCTGCGGCGCGCGCTGCAGTTCCTGCGCGTGGTGCTGGACGAGCCGCACGGCGAGCTCGTCGTGGCCGACGGGCAGGCGCAGATCGTGCTGACGCAGACGGGCGCGCCCTACCCGGCGTTCGCGTACCGGACGTTCTGGCTGATCCTCCTGGGCGTCGCATGCTGGCTGATCGGCCGGCGCATCCCGCTGCAACGCATCGACTTCGCGTGCCCGAGCCCCGACCAGCGCAGCGACTATCACCAGTTCTTCGGCGTGCCCGTGCATTTCGACCGGCCCGACAGCCGGCTCGCATTCAACGCCGCCTACCTCGCGCTGCCGACGATCCGCTCCGAGCTGGCGCTGAAGACCTTCCTACGCGGCGCGCCCGGCAACCTGCTCGTGCGCTACCGGCACGATACGGGCTGGGTCGCGAAAACGCGCGCGCAGCTGAAGATGCTGCCGGCCGCCGAGTGGCCCGACTTCGATACGCTGGCCGTGCGCGTCGGCACGACGCCCGCGACGCTGCGGCGGCGTCTGCGCAGCGAAGGGCAAAGCTTCGCGGCAATCAAGGACGAGTTGCGCGGCGCGCTCGCCCAGTCGCTGCTGCGCGGGCATACGCTCAGCGTCGCGGAGATCGCGGTCGAGCTCGGCTTCACCGAGCCGAGCGCGTTTCATCGCGCGTTCCGGAAATGGACGGGCACGAGCCCCGGCGCGTTCCGTCGGGACGTGCATGCGGCCGAGGCGGAACCGGGAAGTGCGAGCGGATGATGCGGCAGGCGGTCGTCGACAGGCGTGCTGGGCCGACATGGAAACGCTCACTCGACGCTGATACGATGCGACCTGCCGGCTGCCGTTCGTTGTCGATGGTTGTCGATGGTTGTCGATGGTTGTCGATGGTTGTCGGCAAGCGACGGCGAATACACGACTCACCACTACCGCTCCTATGCAAGCCACCGACTTTTCCGACACTGAACTGGCTGAACTGCGCGCGCACGGCATCGTGCTGTTTGCCGACCGCGTGATCTTCGACGCTCAGCCGCCGATGCCGGCCGACCAGATCGCGGCCGTGCAGGCCCGCTGTCACGGCGACCTTCCGCCCGCACTGCTCGAGCTGTGGCGCACGACGGCCGGCGGCAGCCTCGACTACGACCTGACGCTGGAGATGAACGGACACATCGAAGCCATCAGCTGGGGGGAGCTGTTCTACAACGGCAGCAACGGCTACCGCGACCTGGAAGGCTGGATCGACCACGAACTCGAACTGGCCGAGGAAGCCGCCGACGAGCATTCACGCCCGTGGAGCGGCAGGCTCGACGTGTTGCCGTTCGGCGGATTCGAGTACTGCGACCGCATCTACATCGTGACGGACCCCGATGCGAAGGATCGCGGCCACGTGCTCGCGTGGAAACAGGGGCTGCCGCCCGCGTGGCGCGGCGCGATGCACGAGGACGGCCTCGCGACGGTCGCGCCGGACCTGTACGCGGCATTCGGCGCCCTGCAGCTCAATGCGGACCCGCTGGAACCCGGCAACGAAAACGGCACCGGCGCGACGTTGCTCGACTATATCGACGAACGCCAGGCCGAGCATGGCCTGTCGGCATCGCTGGGAGACAAGGTGATCGCGTTCTATCGCCGGGCCGTGATCGACTGGCGCACACCGCTCGCCGACGGCACGCTCGCCGCCCAACCGGCGCTCGCGCGCCACGCGTTGCGACATGCGATCGACCACGACGACGCAGCGCTCACCGTGCAACTGGTACCGCTCATCGCGAATCTCGGCGCGGCACTCGCCGGCAGTTCGAACCCGGCAGACTATGCGCTGCGGCGACAGAAATTTGCCGCCGCGAGTGCATTGCTCGAATCCGGCGCACCGGTCGCGCCGGATTCGCTGGAGTCCGTGTCCGGCACGGTGCCGCCCGCACTGATTCGCGCGCTGCTCGACGCCGGCGTGCAGCCGGATGCCGACGCGATGGCGCGCTGCGTCGCCGCCGGCGGCACCGACAGCGCGCGCCTGATCGGCGCCGCACTGTCGGCCCAAGGCGTCGATGCGGCGTCTGCCTGCCGTTCGGCGATCGCGACGCTGCTGCACGAACTCGAGACCGACATCGCCCGGGTCCGCGCCGGCAAGCTCCACCACCATCTCGGCCTCGACGGGCTCGAAGCCCACGCCGAGCGCCTGCGGACATTCAGGCCGTGACGTGACGCGCACTCAGCGGGAAACGCCGTCGACGCTCACGGCGATATCCCGCAGCGGCCGTGAGAACAGCTTGCAGCCTGCGTAGTAGACGAGCGACGTCAGCGACAAGCCGACGATCCACGACACGTCCGCACCGCCGAGCCGGCTCGCCAGTTCGCCGGTATAGAGATCGGTCGCCATGAACGGCGCCTGCGCGACGATGCCGATGAAATACGAGCCGACGGCGATCGTGTTGAAGCGTCCGTAGATGCCGCCGTCCTGCCGGAAGAACGAATCGACGTCGTACTCGCCGTGACAGACGAGGTAGTAGTCGACGAGGTTGATCGCGGTCCACGGCACGAGCACGTACAGCAGCAGCAGGATGAAGTTCGTGTAGCCGGCGAGGAAATTGTCCTGCCCGAACAACGCGATCGCGAGCGCAATCGCGCACAGGACGATCGCGGTGATTGCCCGCGCACGCGCCTTGCCCGACCACGACGGAAAGAGCGTCTGCAGCACCGTGATGGCCGACAGCGCACCGCAATACAGCTCCATCGCATTGCTGGCCGCAATGCCGAACGACAGCACGACGATCACGAGAACGCTGATCCCTTGCGTGAGGCCCGTGAGGCCGCTCACGACATTGCCGTCGGGCGTCGCAAGGCCCACCAGGCAGCCGAGCAGCATCGGGAAGAACGAACCGAGCACGCAGCCCCAGTAACTCGACCAGAACGCCGTGCGCGGCCCGGTATCGGGAGGCAGGTAGCGCGAATAGTCCGACACGTAAGGCGCATAAGCGATCTGCCACAGCGCGGCGACCGACATCGCGCCGAGGAAGCCGGACAGGTTCAGCGAATGCTTCGAGAAGGTATCGACGGGCAATCCATGCACAAAAATGATCCAGACGAACGCCAGCACGAGTACGCTGCCCGAGCACCAGCTCAGCAGCCGCGCATACGCGTGGATCAGCTTGTAGCCATAGATCGACCCGAGCAGGCTGATCAGGCCGATCGCCACGACGCCCGCATCGAGCGGAATACCGGCGTCCAGGCTGTGCAGCGCCTGCCCGCCGAACACGCAGTTCGATGCGAAGAAGCCGACGTACATCACGACGACCAGCGCGACCACCAGCAACGCACCGAACGACCCGAACTGCCCGCGGGTCTGGATCATCTGCGGCACGCCAAGCTGCGGCCCCTGCGCGGAATGCAGCGCCATGAAGACCGCGCCGATCAGGCTGCCGACGAGCGTGGCGAGCGCCGCCCACCAGAACGGCTGCTTGAACACCGTGGTCGCGAGCGATCCGGTGACGATCGTCAGCATCATGATGTTCGATCCGAACCAGATCGTGAACAGGTCCTTCGCGCTGCCATGGCGCTCGGTCAGCGGAATCGGCTGGATGGTGCTTTCCTCGAGATGAGCAATGGACTCGCCCTGACTCATTTCGTCTCCTTGTTTATGTTGTGGTGTTCGCGGGTTCGGCGGCGGAAGGGGGGCGCGGAATGCCAGGTGCACGTGAAGCGCGGGTTCTGCGGCGAACTCATTCTTCTTATTTGCATTCCTGATCAATAGGCGGTCGATAACGCATCGCTTTACATGACTGCCGCCTGCGGCACTCCATTCTCAACGTGTCGGCCAGCCGCTCCTGTAGATGAGCGAATCCGGCCCGCGTTCGGAGCGTAACCCGTGGTTCAGTGCGCTTCCGCCCGTCTGTTGCCGGACGGAAGCGCGTCGCTCGACGGTCAGCAGTCGATCCCGAGCACTTCCCGCGCGGTGGCATCCACCGCCTTGCGCATCGTGTCGACCAGTTCATCGATTTGCGCGTGATCGATCACCAGCGGCGGCGCAACGATCAGGCGGCCATTCGTCGAACGCACGATCGCACCGAGTTCGAACCCGACCGTCCGGCTGTGCCAGGTCAGGTCCGCCTCGTTCGCAAAGCGCTCGCGCGTCGCCTTGTTCTTCGCGAACTGGATCGCGCCGACCGCGCCCACGCCCTGGATCTCGCCGACGAGCGGATGGCCGTCGAACGCCTCGCGCAGCGCCTTCTGCAGATACGGCCCCGTGTCGGTCTTCGTCCGTTCGACGAGGCCTTCGCGCTCGAGCACGTCGAGGTTGGCCAGCGCGACGGCGGCCGCGACCGGGTGCCCCGAATAGGTCAGCCCGTGCGCATAGACGCCGCCCTTGTCGACCAGCGCATCGCCCACGCGCCGGCTCATGATCAGCCCGCCCATCGGCACGTAGCCCGAGGTCAGCCCCTTGGCCACGCAGATCAGGTCAGGTTCGAAGCCGAAGTGGCGGTGCGCGAACCACTCGCCGGTACGGCCGAAGCCGCCGATCACTTCGTCCGCGCAGAGCAGCACGTCGTATTGACGGCAGATGCGCTCGATCTCCTGCCAGTAGCCGTCCGGCGGAAAGATCATCCCGCCCGCCCCCTGGAACGGCTCAGCGACGAACGCGGCGACACGGTCCGCGCCGATCTCGAGAATCTTGCGCTCGAGCGACAGCGCCGCCTGTTTGCCGAATGCCTCGGGGCTCAGGTCGCCGCCATTCGCATACCAGTACGGTTCGTCCACGTGCGCGATGTTCGGAATCGGCAGGTCGCCCATTTCGTGCATGAATGCCATGCCGCCCAGCGACGCGCTGCCCACCGTCGACCCGTGATAGCCGTTCACGCGGCCGATCAGCACCTTCTTCGCGGGCTTGCCCATCACGTCCCAGAACCGCCGTACGGTGCGAATCAGCACCTCATTCGATTCGGAACCCGAATTGGTATACACCACGTGACTGAAGCGATTGCCGAGCAGCGCGAACAGACGTTCCGACAGTTCGATCACCGACGGGTGCGTGGTGTGAAAGAACATGTTGTAGTAGGACAGCTCCTTCATCTGCCGCGCGGCGGCGGCGATCAGCTCCGGCCGACCATAGCCGACGTTGGTGCACCAGAGCCCCGACATGCCGTCCAGGTAGCGGTTGCCGTCGTTGTCCCATAGATGGACACCTTCGCCGCGTACCATCACGCGCGCGCCTTCCTCGTTCAGCGCCTTCTGGTCGACGAACGCATGCAGGTGATGCGCGGCGTCGCTGCGTTGATAGTCCTGCGTCGTACGATGCGGAAAGTTGGGCGCGTTCATGGGCAAGTCTCCGGTTCGTTGTGTGGATAAATGCGTTGTCGTGTAGCGCGGCGCGGCCGCTTGCGGCCCGCCGCGTCGAATCAGTAACTGATCCAGGTCGTCTTGAGGCCCGTGTACTTGTCGATCGCATGCAGCGAAAGATCGCGGCCGAAGCCGGACTGGCGGAACCCGCCGAACGGCGTCTGCGCGCTCAACGCATCGACCGTGTTGACGGACACCGTGCCGGCGCGCAGCCGGCCCGACACACGGTGTGCGCGTGACAGGCTGCCGGTCCAGACCGACGCGGCAAGGCCATAGATCGAGTCGTTCGCGAGCCAGATGGCCTCGTCCTCGGTGTCGAATGCCATCACCGACAACACCGGCCCGAAGATCTCCTCGCGCGCGATGACGTCGTCGTGCTTCACGTCGATGAAGATCGTCGGCTCGATGAAGTAACCTTTGCCGTCGACCCGCGGCGCGCCTCCGCCGATCGCGAGCGTCGCGCTGTCGCGGCCGCGTGCGATCCAGTCGCGCACGCGCCGATGCTGCGGCTCGTCGACGATGGCCCCCATGCCGCTCGCCGGATCGAGCGGATCGCCCGGCATGAACGCAGCGGCATGCGCAATCAGGCGGTCGACGAACGCATCGTGAATCGAACGCTGAACCAGCAGCCGCGAGTTCGCGGAACACACCTCGCCCTGGTTGAAGAAGATGCCGAAGCACGCCTTGCGCGCGGCAAGATCGAGATCGTCCGTATCGTCGAAGACCAGGTTCGGGCTCTTGCCGCCGCACTCGAGCCACACCTGCTTCATGTTCGACTCTGCGGCGTACTCGAGGAATTTCTTGCCGACGGCCGTCGAGCCCGTGAATGCGAGCACGTCGACGTCGGGATGCAGCCCGAGCGCCCGCCCTGCGGTTTCGCCATAGCCCGGCACGACGTTCAGCACACCCGGCGGCAGGCCGGCCTCAAGCGCCAGCTCGGCGAGACGCAATGCGGACAGCGGCGATTGTTCCGCCGGCTTCAGCACGACGCTGTTGCCGGCCGCCAGCGCCGGCGCCACTTTCCACGCGACCATGTCGAGCGGAAAATTCCACGGCACCACCGCACCGACGACGCCCAGCGGTTCGCGCGTGACGACCGCGAGGTTGCCGGGATCGGTCGACGCAACTTCGCCGTGCAACTTGTCGACAGCTTCACCGTACCAGCTGAACAGCCCTCCTGCGGCCGGCACGTCGATGCTGAACGCGTCCGCCACGCGCTTGCCCATGTTGAGCGAGTCGAGCAGTGCGAGCTCCGAACTGTGCGATGCGATGAGCTCGCCGAGCCGGCAGAGCACACGCTTGCGCTCCGCGGGTGCGCAGCGCGACCAGACGCCGGATTCGAACGCGTGACGCGCGGCACGCACCGCATCGTCGACGTCCGCGGTATCGCACGACGCAACTTCCGCGATGACGGCCTCGGTAGCCGGATTGATTGCGGCAAACGTCCGGCCGCTTCGGGCCGGCACGCTGCGGCCACCGATATGCGCGAGCGTTCTCGGCTCGACTTGCGCCGCGAGACGTCTCCAGTCCGCGTGCTGATGGTTTTCTGCTGAAGTTGGGTTCATTCAAGACTCCGTTTTGACGACCAGGCGTTTGTGCGTTGTTCTCCGCCTGAACTCGACCCGACGAAAGACGCCAGCGGGCGCAGCCGATGCTCATGACCGCCGTGAATTGCCGCAGTCGTCCGGTCGACAAACTGTCGATCATCAAAAAGCGATTTGAAAGAACAGTTTTTCTTCTCATTGAAGAGGTTATTTCTATTCATCCTGCGCGCGTGCAGTGGGTTTTCCTGCCACGGCACGATCCCGGTGCCGTTTGTTTGCGTGCGACCTCATCGGCTTTCCGGTGCGATGCAACGTGACACCCGATGCGACGCCGAGCCGGCACGACATTGCGCCGCGGCCAGTCCGACCACATACTGGTCGGACGGTGCGAACAAGGATGCATTCGATGGGGAATGTCGATCAGGGTGCCGCTTCAATCTTCGGCGTCGTCGGAACGGCCGTGTCGTTGCTGGCGGCAATCCCGTACGCGCTCGCGATCTACCGGCGCACCGTTCGTCCGCATCTGTTCACATGGCTCGTGTGGTCGGTCGTCACGGCGATCGCGGCTGCCGGCCAGTTCGTCGCGGGTGCCGGGCCGTCCGCGTGGTGCACGGCGGCGATTGCGGTGACATGCTTTCTGACGCTGGTCGCCAGCGTGTTTCGCGGCGAACGCGGCTGGACGCGCGTCGACTGGTTTTTCTTGGTCGCGGCCCTGTCGGCCATTCCGCTTTGGATGCTGACTGACGATCCGACGATCTCGGTCTGTCTGGTGACGCTGATCGAACTTGCCGGCCTCGGCCCGACCGTCCGCAAGACGCTCCGCGATCCGTGGAGCGAGAGCCTCGCGTATTTCGCGCTGTGCGTGCTCAAGTACGCATTGGCACTGCCGGCATTGAGCACGTGGGGTATCGCGGTCGCGTTCTATCCGGCTGTCAACATCGTTGCGTCGATCGGCATCTGCGTGGTGATGCTGGTCCGGCGTCAATCGTTGTCGGCCACGCGGTAAGCGGTATCCGTTGGTGCGGTATGTTGCCTGCTGTCGAGGCTCGTCGATATGAGCGGAACCACAAACCTTCAGAGACGATACGAGGCCCGGAAATGGATGCAATCCGTACAATCATCGAACCCAGCGAAACCGCGCTTCGCGCCGCGATGCTGGCCAACGATGTCGAAGCACTCGAAGCGTTGCTGGACGACGACCTGGTGTTCACCGTTCCGACCGGCCAGGTCATCTCGAAGGAAGACGACCTGGCCGCGCATCGCGAGAATCTGCTGCGTCTCGACAAGCTCGAGGTGCAAGAAACGCGCGCCTGCGCGATCGGCGAGATGATCCTGACCACAACGAAGGCGACGCTCGCCGGCCATTTCGGCGGCACGGCATTCGACGGCGTGTTTGCCTATACTCGGCTGTGGCGTCGATCGGGCGCCAGCTGGCGCATCGTCGCCGGGCATGCATCGCAGGTCATGTAGTCGCGTCGAGCTCGCCTCCCTTCGAGTCGGCAAGCTGCGAATCCGGAGTTGTTTGAGTCGATGCGAGCCAGACGATACCTCGACGAAGGTGTCGACCATGACAGGAGACGAAATGCACAAACCATTTACCGTACGTGCTGCCCGTACCGCGGACGCGGGCGAACTCACGCGTCTGGCTCGCATTTCGAAGGCACACTGGGGCTATCCGAAGGACTGGCTCGACTTGTGGCAGGGCGATCTCACGATTGCACCGGAAACGATCGATGGGTCGATCGGTTACGTCGCGGAATCCGCGGAGGCAATCATCGGGTTCTGGGTCAGGGCGTCGTCGGAATCGGATCGCCCGACACCCGGATGGCTATTCGTCCATCCCGACCACATGGGCCGGGGTATCGCCCGTGCGCTGTGGGAAGCGGTCCGCAAGGAAAGCGCTGCGAGAGGGATCAGGAGCTTTGTGATCGAAGCCGATCCCAATGCGGTTCCGTTTTATCTGACGATCGGGGCTGAAAAAATCGGCGAAAAGGAATCGAGCGTCGTCCCGGGCAGGTTCTTTCCGATCTTGCGGATCACGATCTGACTCGTGAGGCAGCAGGAAGCGGTATGACTCACCATGCCGCACTCGGGAGAATCGTGCCGGCGGCGGTTGTGGAAGAGGTTCCAAGGGGCATGGAGTGTAATGGGGAAGGCGTCGGGAGCGCAGAGCTACCGACGCATTCTGCGCCCGGTTGCAGCCAGGCCACCGATCCCGATCACTCGCGCATTTCCGTCGCTGGAATGCAAAAACCCCCGCCTTTTGGGCGGGGGTTTCTGGCTTAGGGAGCCTGACGATTACCTACTTTCACACGGGAATCCGCACTATCATCGGCGTAGAGTCGTTTCACGGTCCTGTTCGGGATGGGAAGGGGTGGGACCGACTCGCTATGGTCATCAGGCAAAGGGGGTTGTTGTGCTGGCTTCGCAGCACAACCAATCTTGGAAGAAGCAGTAATTTTGAGTTGTGTGTATCACACACGAGAATCCAACCGTCCGACGCGCTCTGTAGCGCGAAACAGACTTGTTATAGGATCAAGCCTTACGGGCAATTAGTATCAGTTAGCTGAACGCATTACTGCGCTTACACACCTGACCTATCAACGTCCTGGTCTCGAACGACCCTTCAAGGGGATCTAGTCCCCAGGGATATCTCATCTTAAGGC